>CAYTGC010000027.1:0-34759 GCA_964437195.1 uncultured Myxococcales bacterium
GAAGCTCAGCCAGCCGAAACATCGCGTCGGGCGAGTGACGAGGATGCTGCGGATAGCGCAGGAGGAAGCTCTCTAGCTCGACGATTGCGTCACTGCGAAGCTGCTTTTCACGCGCTTCCTCGCGGTTCAAGCGTGCGACAAACTCTTCTTTGAGGCTGTTCCGACGGGCTTTGTAGCCCTCGCGTCCCACCTCGTCGAGCGTTCGCTTGTAGCTGCGCGCCGCTTCGAAGTATCGGCGGTAATCTGCGGCAAGCTCAGCGGGCAAGTCCGTCGGAAGCGGAATCTCTTCGCTCTTCGGAGCTGCCGTCGTCTCAGACTTGCTGACCTGGACCCCAGACGGTGAGCTGGGCGACGATGTAGGCTGACCTTGTGAGGGACTTGTCGTCGATGGTTTGGTCGCGGGCCGATTGTCTTCAGGCAGCGCAAACGCATCGTCGAGCATTCGCAGCTCGCGCGCCTGGTCCGCCTGAATCTGCGCCAGCTCATCGCTCGACTTCTGCCGCCTGGCCCACGCGACTTCGGCCACACCCGCTTCGGAGTGAACCAGCAGTTCCTTGTACTCCGATGCAATGGTTTGCAGCTTGGTCCACGCAGCGTTGCCAACAATCTGCGCCGTCTCGGCCTGAAGCTTGTCGAGCGCCTCTCGCTGGCTGCGCACGCTGTCGCGCTCCGACTGAAGCTGCGTCTGCATATTCCCGACACGGACGTCGAGCAGACGATCGAGCTTGCCAATCACATCGCGGAGCCGTCGCTCAATCTGGGCCATCCGGTTCAGATTCGACAACAGCTCGTCGGCTTGCGCTCGTCCCGACTGCGGCACGCGCAATAGGAGATGCAGATACAAAGGCGGAGCATCCCCGAGCAGCTCCGCATGAAGTCGACGAGCACTGGCAGTTCCGTCGAGTGCATCGTTGCCACCACTCGGTTCGGTCAGACCCTTTACAACCTGTGCCCGCTTCTGAGAAAGCGCATCGAGCTGCTGTTTTTCCTCGGGTGTTGCGGCGGCCCCGAGCAGTGCGTCGAGCCGATCACCACCGGCACGATGCAGCGCGACCAAATAGCGGTACAGCGCAAGCGACCGATTGCGCGGCTCGACGAGGTCTTGCGCACCACCGGCACTCTGCGGCGGCGGCGTACGCTGTTTTTCGGCCCGCCCGATCAGTTCCTCTTGCTCGACGAGCGCGATGCGGGTTCCGTACAGTTCCCGATCCATCGCCTGGAGCTGTGCCACGACCTCGTCGCCGCGCAGCGAATACAGGAGCGACTGCGGCGCCAGGTTGGTCAGCGACAGCGGGCCTTTGGTCGAACCGAGCTGCTCGCGCAAACGCGCTGCAAACTCCGGTGAGGTGCCGAGGTCGGTCTTCAGCTTCTCGACAAGTGGCCGCAGGTCGGTACGCGAGGTAGTAAAGTATTCCGCGGCAAGATCGGGTTCACCCCGTCGGAGCAGCAGATCACCAAGCAGCAGCTTGGCTTCGGTCACCGGCAACACCGTCTGTGGCTCGTCGCGATATGCAATCAGCAGCAGCTTGAGTGACTGCTCGGCTCGATCGGAATCGCCCGCTTTTAGCGCCGCCCACGACGCCTCGTAGATCGCGTCTTTGAAGAGGTTGCTCTTCTGCGAGATGTGCAGGTACGACTCGTGGGCACGCTTGCTATCGCCGCGCTCGTGGGCAATCCGCCCGAGTGCCATGTGACAAAGCTCGACGACTCGAACATCGTCGTCGCGGCGCGGCAGTGGCTTTTCGGCAATGGTTTTGAAGATCGTCTCAGCTGCGTCGAGCTTCTGCTGACCAACGGCGACGGCGCCAAGGATGTAACGGGATCGGTAGTAGTACGGACTTGTCTCAGCGACGGACTCAAGCGTCTTCTGTGCCCCAGCCAAGTCGCCGCGCAAAAACTGAAGTTTGCCTGCCACGTAATTGGCGGATTCGGGCAAGCTGGTCGACGGGATGGCTTGGAGCTGCGCGAGCCACGTCTTTTCGCCGGTATCGGTGGGCAGCAGCGATGACAGCGCCAAGAGCCGGGTCAGCGCTTTGCCATCCGTCGGACGTTTCTCGACCGCCTGCGCCAAATAGCGCTTCGCGCCCCGCAAGTCCCCAACCTCGGCCAGCGACTCGCCAAGGACTCGGAGCGCGTCGGGATCTTGGGCAAGCTCACGCGAGCGAACCATCGATTCGGACAGCAATGTCTGCGCCGCCGCGAAGAGCTTGCGCTGATGAAGCTGCATGGCTTCTGCCAGCATCTGCTGCGGCGACATCACGACCTGCGACTGGCCATCACCCTGCGGGCGTGGCGCATTGGCCGTCGTAGCAGATGGCAGTGATCCTTCGAGTGAGGTCAGCGCCGTGTCGAGTTGATCGAGCGCCTGTGCGAGAGGAATCGCCGCTTGATCTGCCGCAACCGCAACGCGCGGAGCCGCCTGGGGCAGGAGCAGTCCGAACATCCCGACAAAACCCAGCGTCAGCAGGCGTCGACGCAGCCACGGACGAGCGGAAGACGGTATGCAAGGCTTGAGGCGCACGTCAGTTGGCCTTCTTCGTGCTCTCGACTCGGAAATCGAAGCTGGGACGGTCTTCGACGCGGGTGAGGAGCGGATTGCCTTTTTCGCGACACAGCACCTCGAGCCGGGTTGTCTGTCCGTCGGTCACAGAGAACCGATGGGCAGCCTTGGCGGTAAACAGGTACTGGTCGTAATAGCTGAAGACTTTGTTGCCGTCGCCGCGATACACAACAGCGACGCCCACGGTGTGATCGCCCGGTCGAACATTGCCGTCGTAGACGGTCTGCTCTTTGGATTCAGTCTGACGCCCCGGTTCCAGACTGCGAACGAACACCTCGCGTCCGTCGATCTGGTAGCTGACTTTGACCATCTGGAAAAAACGACCCATCTGGTCTTTCTGGACCACGACGAGCTTGGCCCCGCCTTGAGCCGAACCCAGCATGTTTTCGGTCAGCAGCGTCAGACGGGCTTTGCTTCGAAACACCTGGTCGCGAAGCTCGCGTGTTCGTCGGTCCAGATCGCCGAGCTGGTCGGCATCCATGGTCGAAGGGGCAGCGGGTGTTGCAGCCGCCGATGGGGTCGATGAAGCGGAGGTGGCCGAAAGCGTGGACGCCGGACTGTTCGTCGCGGCAGGAGGAGCCGGAAGACCTGGCGGCGCAGTCACCGCTGGCTCGTCTGCGTGCAGACGATTCGGAACGGCCGCGGCCAAGAACCCGGCGGCCCAAAGAACCCACTTCACCTTCGCTGCCGTCGCACAGGACGATCCGGAGCGCGGGGCGTTGAGGCTCGATTTTTGTCTGGCTGGCTGCGTCGGGCGCATAAGCTGCGCCGATTATAGCAGTCCGACCCAAGACAAAGCAGCTTGCTTCATCGCGAGGTGGAATGCGGATCGAGTGCGCAAGTGGTCGCGAGCACCCAAACCGACAGTGCCGTTCGCAAAAGCGAGAAACCCTGACGGACGGCAAACGCGGCCAACACCAGCAGCTGCGCGTCGAGCTTGAAGGTCAGCATCCGACCGAGCACAAACAGCCCACCGTGACCCCCAACCGACAAGAGCGAAAGCAGCAGCGCCCCCAGCAGCACGGACGGCACCGACAAAGAACGTAGGCCACCGCGCAGCGCTTGCCACACCGACGTCGCCTCGTCATCCAGCCGACGCAGACGAGCAAAATTGAGCCATGTGCTGGCCAATGACCACAGCAGCATGAACACAAGGACAACGGGCAGCAGTCGCCCAGCCAGTGAAACCCACGCCAGCGAGCCCGCTTTTTGCCAACCAATCGCAAACCCAGCCACCGCCCCACCGACCAGCAAGAGCGGCGTGCGAACCACCAGCGCAAAGAGAAGCTCGAGTTTTAGCATCGGGCCCGCCGTTTCTGCGGCCCGCAAAAGCAGCCGTCCTGGTCCGATGTGACGTGGGGACTCGTCCGGGCTAAGCCGCGACAGCACACCGCCGGCGATCACGGCCTGCAAGAGCAGATACACCAGACCTGCGCTCAGAAGGGCCGACGACACCGCCGCCATCGCTGCTGGATTGTCCGACATCACTTCGATAAAGCCGACGTCGTATTCGCCCCGAGCGATCCGCTCGCCAATGGGCCGAAGCGCAAGCACGTCCCGCAGCATGGCGCGAACGGGCAGCGTCGCAAACAACGCGGTCCCGAGTGAAAGCAGCCACAGGCCGACGGTGAGCCAAGGGCTCGAAACCAACCGATTGAGCCCACTCGAAAACGAAGGCAGCACACCATGGCCCGAGGAAGCCGCCGGATTGTGAACAGAGAGATTCGCTTGCATGGCTTTTTCCGTCCTCGTACCTACAGGGAAACCAGATCGAGCAGCCCTTGGAACAGCCCCTGGACCGTCAAAAAGAGCCGGGTCACCGGGCGCATGTTCGGCTTGGCCAAAAGACCGTTGTTGATGCGTTTTTCGTCGAGAGCGAGCTTGGTCTGTGGATCAATCTCCACGCGCTCCACGGCTGCTCGACGGAAGAATCGAACGGTCTTCATCCGCTCCTCGGGACGGGCATTTTGTTCCACGAAGGACCACGTCAGGTTCTCACGGCTGCCGTCCTCGAACTTGACGACGACATCGACGGGATAGAGCAGCTCGCCGCGCCGTCGAAGGGTGACAACGCTGTCGAATGTGTCCTTTTCGCCCGACTTGCCCTTGGCCTTTTCTGCCGCTTTCTTCTCTTTTTCCGATGGTGGGTTCAGCTCATGTCGTCCCGCTGCCTTGCCAGCGCAGGCCGCCTGATTGGCATCGCTTATGTCGCGCAGCCACTCGGGACGCTCGGCTTCTTCGACGTGATCGGGCAGGATGGGCGACGCAGGCGGACAGTCCCACAGGCCGTACGCCAGCTCGTGTTTGCGGTTTTCGATTTGCATGACCTCGTAGTCAGCGACGCGGGAGGTAGCAACGGTTTGGCCAAAAAACCAAGCGAGATCTTCGCCTGCGCCCTCGCTGATCGCGGCCATGAAGTCTGCTGGACGTGGCTTCTGGAACCGATACCGCTCCGCGTAGTGCCGCATCGCCTGCCGCATTCTCTCGGGGCCAAGGTAGTTTTCCAGGCTGCGCATCATCGTCGCAGTGTAGGCGTAGGTCATGGCTCCGTAGGTGCGACCGCTCAGACGGCGGCTCATGGTTGACAGTGGCACCCGCCGAAGCACGCCCCGCGTCGACAACCAGTCGACGTCGCGGTCATTGAGACAGAAGCCGAGCAGCTTGGTCGAGCTACATCCGTCGGGAAACAGTCGATCCATTGCGAACGCAGTAAAAGTCTGATTCAGCCCTTCGTCGAGCCAGGCGTCTTCGACTTCGTCGGAGTTGATCATCATCGGCACCCACTGATGGCCAAACTCGTGGGCATCGACGCTTTCGATGATGCGAACTCCGTCGGGAAATGGACTTAGGAAGCTGGTGATAAGCTGCGGATATTCCATGCCGCCGGCCCCGCCGCCTTCCCGAGGCGGCACGATCACCGTGACGTTTTTGTAGGGATAGGAAAAGTAGCGATGTTCGCCTTCGAGGATGGCCGAACGCACGCCATCGAAATGGCGACTGACGTGCGACGAAAGACCGGGCTGGTTCAGCAGCCGAACTTCGACTTCTCCGAGCGCATCTTTTACGCGATCTTTTGACTCGACGAAGTTCGGATCGGCAAACCACGCAAAGTCGCGCACGTCGTCGGCCCGGAACGTAAGCTGCTTGCGACCTTGGGCTTTTTGCTCGCCGACTTGCACGCCCGTAGCGCCGACGACAAAGTTCTCGGGCACGTCGACGGTCACTTCGTAGCTGCCGTGGTCGGAAAAGAACTCGGTGAAGCCGTGATACTGATGGGCCCGGAAACCACAGCGCTCGCCGTCTTTTTGGCATTCGAACACGGCGAGCTTGGGGAACCACTGGCTGACGGCATGAAAGTCGCCCGCGTAGCCCGACCGCGCAAACACCTTGGGCAGCTTGGTGGCAAAGGCAAGGTGTACTTCGACGGCACTGCCTGGCCCCACCGGCGCGTCGAGCTTGACGGTCAGAAGCGAGTCGACAACCTGTGCCTTTCCGACCATTTCGACGCCGCCGATCTTGATCGAAGAGACGTCGATGGCACCGAAGCCGTGTTCGGGCATTTCGTCGCCACGGAGCTGTGGACCCGCCTCGCGAATGAAGGTCGTAGCGTGGTGTTTGAACCCGTTTTGGTACAGGTTGAACGTAAGCTCACGTGCTTCTTTGCGCTCGAGATTGCGAAAGACCAGCAGACCTTCGCCTTTGACCTCGTGGGATTTTTCGTCGAGCCGCGCCTTGAGCCGATACGACGCCGGACGCGGAGACAGTGGACCCGCCACCCGCAGCGAAACCGAGTCCATCGGCCAACCTGTTGGCTCGGCCCGTGCCATGTCGATCGGGCCAAGCACAAGCCCGAGCCCGAAAAGCAGTGGAGCTATCGCGCCTGCGCGCTGGTGAACGCCCTGGCCGCCGCTCTGGCGAACGCCCTGGCCAAGGGCCGCGCCCGATCGGGGAAATGGTGCTGTCTGCAAGATAGACCTCATTACGTTTGAGCTAGCCACGGTATGTGAATAACTTGCAAGCAGGGCAACTCATTCCCCGCTACGTGTGGGCCGTGCTAGCGTCGTCCGTCCTTTGGTCAAGCAACATCGCCGATCGCATGGCTGATGCAACTTTGCTGCACTTTTGACCCTTGCCGTGCGGTCACGGAGAGCCGTTTTCATGAGCAACAAGCCCTTTGGTTCACGGTCCCGACGTTTTTCGGCTTCGCTGCAACTGACAAAGCGCGAGGCGATTGTTGCCGCATTCCTGTGTGCAGCGGCGTCACCGCAAACGTCCCTGGCTCAGCTCCAAAACGGCCAAATCCAGGGCGTGGTAACAAGCGATCTGAACGGCAAGCCGCTACCTGGTGTGACGGTGGTTGTCACTGGTCCGGCGCTCCAGGGCGAACAGGTCGAGATCACCGATGCGAGCGGTCGATACCTCATCACCGAGATTCCGTCCGGTGATGAGTACGTCGTGCGCTTCTACCTGGGCGACAAAGTCGAGGAACGCAGCGGCATCCGGATGACCCACGGCAAGACGCTGACCATCTCGTTTGCGTTCCCCCTGAGACAAGTCGCCCGCGAAACCAAGGTCATTCGCGAGAGGGCTCCCAACGTCGATACCGCCAGTGCCTCTGCCGGTGTGGAGATCAACCAAGAGGTCCTGAAGAACACCGCGGTGCGCGGCAGAACCTTTGAAAGTGTGCTTGCCATGGCACCCGGCACCGTCGATCCACCGCGAGGTCAGGGCGGTGACATCGGCGTGTCCATTTCGGGTTCTACCGGCAACGAAAACAACTTCATCATCGACGGACTCAACACCTCTGATCCGAACACCGGCATCATCGGCACCGAGCTTCACCAGTACTTCATCAAGGAAGTCAGCGTCATCACGGGCGGCTACCAAGCCGAGTACGGCCGCGCCACTGGCGGTGTGGTTTCGATCATCACCAAGGGCGGCGGTGACGAGCTGCACGGCAGTGTGTTTCTGTCTGGTCAGCCATTTCAGCTTACGCCGCGGACCGTCGGTCGGCTTGGTGAAGCACTGGCGTACCGGCGCAGAGTGGACGGACTCCTGGGTGACATCGGTTTTGAGCTGGGCGGACCCATCAAAAAGGACAAAGTCTGGTTCTACATCGGCTTTGCACCGACGGTCGCGCAGTATCAGACCGATCGCGTGATCCGCCATGCAGTCTGGAATCCGCAGACCGGCGCAGCGCGCGTAAATGCAGGCTATTCCTGTCCCACGTATCTGTCGGATCCGGCGCTCTGCAGCGGCTCTGCACCGCTCGCCATCGAGATGGAGGAAGTCGGCGCACAGAGCTACACCGAGCTGCGGCAGCTCTACAACGGAATCGCGAAGCTTCAGATCAACCTGAGTCCCGATCACAACCTCACGCTGGCGTATATCGCGTCTCCGAAGATCTTTTCGGGATACTCCTTTTTGGGTGGCGGACTGTCTGGTTCCGTCGATGACAGCCAGTACAAGGAGACGGATCAAGTTCACGATGCGACCGTCCGCTATGTCGGCAAGCTGCTTTCCCGCAAGCTTCAGATCAATGCGATGTACGGATTCCACTTCCAAGGAATCGATGTTGCGCCCAAAAACATCGACAAGCCGCTGTCTCTGTACCTTACAGAGGGAAGCGATCCGTACTCGCTCGCGGACTTTGAGGACAACCCAGACTGTCGTCGGCAAATGCAGCGCGATCGGATGGGAAATCCGGTTACGTGGAACCCCTGTCCGATCACCACGTACCGCACAAGCGGCTTTGGTCAGTACAACCGCACGAACCTGCAGAGGCATCAGCTCCTCCTCGCGGCGACGTACTTTCTGGAAGCGCTCGGAACCCACGCGATCAAGCTCGGGTTTGACTTTGAGCATCTGCGGAACAAAAACTTCCGTGCCTATTCCGGTCCCGACGGAGATCCTACCGATGGGCTGTCCGCCAACGTCATGTATCGCACGAGCGCCGACGGACAATCGCTCCGCAACTTTGCGCAGTATTCAACGGTTGGAAAAAACGGCGAGACGATTCTGCTAAACAACTTCTCGTCGGATACATTCACCAACAACTTTGTACTGTATCTGCGGGACTCGTGGAACGTAGGACCGATTCCGGGTCTGGTCGTAAACGCAGGAGTCCGCTGGGAAGCCCAAGAGCTTCACGGTGCCGACGGTTCCAAGCAGATCGGAATTTACGACAACTGGGCCCCGCGCGCAGGCGCCGTCTGGGACTTTACGCAGAAGGGTCTGGGCAAGCTGTTTGTAAACTACGGACGCTTTTACCAGTCGATTCCGCTCACGATCAATGACCGCCAGTTCGCCGGGGAAGGTGTGTTTACCGGCGCTGAGACGACCGACTGTGCTTCCGGTCCGCTGCAGCCTGGCGGACGTGCGGTTCCGATTCCGCGCGCAAACGGTGCCGGGACCTGCAACCTGAGCGACATCGCTGCGGGCAACCAGAACGGCGGTCGCTACGGCAACGTGATGCCCGGACTTGCAGGCATGTACATGGACGAGATCGTCGCTGGCATTAGCTACGATGTCGGCTGGGATCTGGTTCTTTCCGCAAGCTACATCTACCGCGGCCTCGGCAACATCGTCGAAGACATGTCCCTCGACGGTGGCACCAACTACTTCATTGCCAATCCCGGCATCACGCCCGATCCGGCGCGGCTCGATGCACTGCAACAAGAGGTCGACAGACTCCGCGCCGATACCTCGCCAACAGGACTGGAAAACCTCGCGCGGGCGCAAGCCAGGCTCGATGCGTATCGCTCGATCGAGACGCAGTATCCCAAGCCGCAGCGGAAGTACCAAGGCATTGTCCTTACGGCACAGAAGCGTCTGTCAAACCGATTCAGTCTGCTGGCGAACTACACCTATTCGCGCATGCTCGGGAACTATCCGGGTACGTACGATGGCGTCGTCGATGAAAACCTGCCGAACTTCTCGTCGCAGTATGACCTGCAAGACATGATGAAGAATCGGTCTGGACCGCTTCCCAACGATCGTCCGCACAACGTCAAGATCATCGGTACGTTCCAGCAGCCGATCCGGAAAGGGAATCTGACTGCGTCGCTCAGCTTCTCGGCGTATTCGGGCAGACCGATCAATGTCCTTGGCACTCACTTTATCTATGGTGACAGCCAAGTGTTCATTCTGCCGCGCGGGGAAGGAGGCCGAACTCCGACGGTGAGCCAGTTCGATCTGCACATCGGAATTGAACAGCCGCTCAGCGACAAAGTGAACCTGTCGGTCTACGTCGATGTCATCAACCTGTTCAATCAGCGCGAGGTAACCAACGTCGATGATGACTTCACGTACTCGAACGTGGCGCCGATTGTGGGCGGAAAAATTGCCGACCTTGCGCACCTAAAAGACATCGATGGGCAGCCGATTGTTGCCAACGCAAACTACGGCCAGCCGACCGGATACCAAGCACCGCTGTATCTGCGACTCGGGGCCCGGCTGTCGTTCTAACCCCCGTCCACTACGAAACCAACAATTTGAGAAAGAGCGTGGGGGCGACCGGAGAGCTTTTTTCGGACCGCTTGCGGGACGGAACAAGACTCGCAGGGAAGCGGGGCCCTACGCGAAATGTGCGGGTTTGGCCGTAGACGAGGGTTAGGAATGACGTAAGCGGCTTAGGAATCGATTTTCTCGACGAAGCGCTGAAACCAGGTCTGCAAGTCATCTCGCCTTGCCAGCGGCGCCAGCCAGGCCGTGGGAATCGCATCGGACCCATGCAGAGCACCGGCAAAACCACCCGTTACACACGCGGTGGTGTCGGTGTCTTCCCCAAGGTTTATCGCGCCCAAAACAGCATCGGAATACGAAGCTTCGCAGAGCAGCAGGTGAACGCTCGACTCTAGCGTATGGACCACGTAGCCACTGCCGCGCAGCGACGAGCGGGGAAGTTCCGCAAGACCACCGGACAGAATCCGCGCAAAGTGAGGCAGCTCGGTCTGCCAGGCTGGATCAGAATAGAGGACTTTGACCTGCTTGTTTACGGTCTGGTATGCGACCAAAGCAGAGTCCCCCTGTAGCAGCCTCGACAACAGCAGACAGGCGTAGCCGCACGCAAACTGCGAGCGGCGATGTCCGTGCGTGATCCGCGATGCCAAGTGCGCCCGCGAGACGATCTGCTCGGGACTTTCGCGATGGAAGTAGAGCGCGATCGGCAAAATCCGCATCAACGATCCGTTGCCATTGTCACGCTCGGATTTGCCACCCGACTCTTCGGGAATGCAGCCTGCGCGCAGCTTGTCGATCGCCGTCGCTGTCGCAATTCCGACATCGAACACCGACCCATGCGGCGTCATGTACGCATCGGACAGATAGCGCACAAAGCGCTGGCCCATGTCCGCAAGATCGAAGCCACGCTCGAGCAGACTGTGCAGACTGCACAACATGAGCGAGCTATCGTCTGACCACGTTCCCGGCGGCTGGTTGTACGTACCAAAGCCACGCACTTCCTTCACCGGGTCGAGGTCGCGCTCCTGCCGACTGTGAAACTCGACGGGAACACCAAGCGCATCGCCCACCACCGAGCCCCAAAGAGCACCCAACATTCGCGATCGAATCGAAACACTGATTCGCTGCATAAAGCCCCCCACGCCGCGAAAGGGCGCGACCCAAGGCCAGCCTGTCTAGGACGCTTGCGACACTTTGACCGTCGGAGGAGGCGGCAGGACACAGCGTGCGAAGTCGAGCCCGGTGAGGATCCCCTGCACATGGTGATGGTCAATCGCCAGCACTCTTCGCGCCCGCGTCGAAATCGTAAAACCCGCAGCGCGGAAAATCGGCGTCGTCACAGGCAGACACAAGAGCGCTTGGCTCATCGCTTCATCGATCGGAGCCTGACCCGGACGATCGCGCGCGGCGAGCGCTTCTTCTTGCGTGAAGATGCCGACGGGAACGCTGTTTTCCATCACCACGACGCCACTTATCCGCGCGCGGCTCAGCGTGGCAACGGCGTCCGACAGCGGACTCGAAGCTTCCACGGTTACCACCGGCACGGTCATCAGCTCCGAGATCGGCGTCGGCACTTTCGCATCCATCACGGCGCGCATGATGTCTTTGGTACTGACCACGCCGATGGGCTTGTTGCCATCGACGACGAACACACGATGAATGCGCTTTTCGATCATCTGCGAGGCGGCATCAACGAGCGTGCTCTTTGGCGACACCGAGAAGAAGCGGGGCGTCATCAGATCGCCGACACACATCGATGGGAGCTGAAGCGCGGCTGGGCTCCCGGTCGCGAACACCATCGCTCGCGCCACTCGCAGAAGATCCGAGCGCGACACCACACCCGCCGGATGTCCGTCCCGGCCTAGCACTGCGAGACACGAGATCCGTTTCTCGCTCATGATCTTGTTGGCGTCCTCAGCGGTGTCGTCGGCAGACACCGCACAAACGGGAGCGCTCATATACTCGGACACAGGTCGCTCAAAGAGGTTCATACCTCGCATCATATCGCGGCCTGGGATGGGGAGCGCAGCAGAGATTGGCTACGGGTCGGGTTTGAGGTCGCCTTCGGGCTGGGCGTCCGGCTTGGCTTCCGGCTTCACATCGGGCTTGGCTTCCGGCTTGGCGGTGCTGCTCTGTGGCAGCGCTTTCGGTGGTGCCGATGAAGCAGCAGGGAGCAGTCCCATTTTTTGCTTCAGCTCGGCCAGCGCCATGTCCGCCGGCGTCGACTTCGCTTCCAGCGCCTTGAATCGCTGCGTCAGCGTGTCACCTTCCAGCTCGCCCGCCAGTTCGGTACTCGCTTCCGTCTCGGCCTCGAGCTGGTCGATCTTTTGCGCCATCCGATCAAACGTATCGAACGCTGACGTATCGGAAAGTCCCGCCATCGTATTTTGGATGGCCTTCTGTGCCTCGGCCCGCTTCTGCCGTGCGATGAGGATGTTCCGCTTGCGCTTCGCCTCCTCGATCTTGTTGGTCAGCACGCGCAGCTGAACCTTGAGCTTGTCGACCGCATCTTTTTGATGGGTCCACTGCTGCTCAAACTGGGCCGAAAGCTCTTCGTGCTCACGCTGCCGGAGCAGCGCTTCTTTCGCCAGCTCGTCGTCGCCCGCTTGGACTGCGAGCATCGCTTTGCGCTCCCAGTCTTTGGCCTGCGCGACCTGCTCGTCCCACTGCTTCTTGAGACGTTTTTCGTCCCCAATCGCGACCGCGACCTGTTTTTTGGCCTCGACCAGCTGGGTCTTCATGTCGACCAGGACCTGGTTGAGCATCTTTTCCGGGTCCTCGGCCTTCGAGATCAGATCGTTTAGGTTCGATTTGATGAGCGATCCCAAACGCGAGAAAAATCCCATCGCTAATCCTTGTGAAGTGTCTGGGTAAAGTCTCTGGGTTGGTTTCTTGGTCTCCGTCCACCGCTACGTCGTCTGAGGATCTTTGAACTTCCCAAGCCGACTGTGGTGCGACGCAACCGCCAGTGTGATGTCGTCGATGGTCGCGGCAAACTCGTTGTAGTCGAGGTTTTCAAGCTGGAGCGCATCGCAGATCACGACCGCATCCCCCTCGACGCCGTACGCGCCGTGCATCATCTCGCTGGCATTTAGCTCCAGCAGTGTGCGGAAAAGGTCTTCGCGGTTGCGCTGTGGCAACTCCATCACCTTGACGCGAAACACCAGCACGGGACCCGCGAGCGTGATGATCAACTTGTCGATGCCATCAAGCCCACTGAGCACCCAAATCCCCTCGCGGGGCTCCTCGTACCGCAAGTCCATCTTGAGCAGGTACGACTGAACGTCCTCGATACCCTTGGCCATCTTGCCTCCGAAGGCGACGCTTCAGGGTAGAGCAGCGCTTGGGACCTGTAAAGGGTGGATAGGTCGACGAAGCGGGCCTTTTCGACGGAAAATCAGCAACAAAACAGCTGCGTCATGTCAAACGGGCTTGCGCAGAGTGTACCGATCGGGAACATGATGCAGGTATGGCAAAAGCATCATCAAAAAAGCCAATTATCTCTGCGAAGACCACGGTGACCTCCAGCGCGCTTTCGCGACTGCGCGCGCTCGCCGGCAGCGCCAAGCCTCCAGCGAACAAAGCCGCGCCGCGCAAGGCAAAAGCGGCGGCCAAGGCAGCGGCAAAAACGGCGGCAAAACCGACGAGCAAAGCCAAAGTCGATGTGAAGGCAAAGTCCGACGCGCAGGCCAAGACCCAGCCGACCAAACCGACGACAAGTACACCGCCAGCAAAGCGTCCGTCAGCAGCGACGCCTGCGCCATCGCCGGTCAAAACCAAAGCCGTCAAGCTGCCCAAGGCCAAGGCCGCCAAAGCAACACCTCTTGCTGTCGGTCAGCACCCAGAGCTTGTGCCTGCCGAAGCGCCACCGCAGCGACGCCCGGTTCTGCCTCGGGTCAAGGACATGCTCCAGCGCGTTCCGAGTGAGCACGTGCAGCCGCCGCTTCAGCCGGTGCCACACTTGCTCAGCGAAGCGCATGCGCTTTTTGCCGTTGCCAAGCGCTATGCCGATAAGCTCGCCAAGATTGGTTTTTCGGAAGCCATGCTCGACGGACTGTCGCTGTATGCGCAGGCGCTCGGTGAAGCCCAAGACGACCTCGATGCCCACCGAGGCAAGCAGTATTCGGCAGCGGAGCTTAAGCTTGTGAACCAAGCGACTGAGCTGCGCAATCAGATCCTCCTCGGGGCTCGACTGGCGCTGCGCAAGGACCGCAAAGTGCTCGAGTCACTCGATGCGATCGTCGAAAGCGAAGGCCAAGGCGATCTGGCGCGTGACCTTCAAGATCTGGCGATCGTGGCGGAGAGCTATCCCGCACAGCTTTCGCGACTTGGGCTGGGCCTCGAAAGCGCGTACAAAGCGCGTGATCTGGCGCGCAAGCTGTCGACGCGGCCAGCGTCGGGAAAAGTCCCCACCTCCGAGGAGCGTACCCGGGAAGACATCCGGGATCGCGCCGCGACGGTCCTCTACGAGCTGATGACCGAAGCACGTCTCGGCGGGGCGTACGTGTTCCGCAAAGAGCCGCGCGTCGCGCTCCTCTTTACCGCGACTCACCGCCCCGGGTCGCGATAACCGCTTCGTCGCTGCGCGCGAGCTTCTCGGCCCAGTCGTTGCTCTGGGCGACAAACGCGGCTCGCTCGCTGTCGGGAAGGCCGGGCTCGCGACTGGACTTCAGCTTGTTCGGATCGACGACACGACCTCCGAGCTTCGCTTGCAGTCTCAGGTGCGCCGCTTCGCGTCCTTGTGGCGTCGCGACATAGCCGATGACTTGCCGCATCTTCACCATTTGTCCGTCGGTAAGCCCCCGGAATAGCCGCCCAATTGGACCATAGCTTACCTCGACCCCGCCGGCCTGCTGCACCACCACGGTCTGAGGCTTGCCTGGCCGACTGGGCCCAAGCCTTACCTTGCCCGCTGCAATCGTCACCACCGGCTGCGTCGCTTCCGCCGGATATTCGAGGACATACCGACCACGGTCCCCTTGCAGCTGCGGCGGACCCGCTTGCGCGGTTCGGCTCGCGCGGCTCCACAGAAGCGGAGCCCGGCAGATGCTCCGCGTCAAGCTGTCGCCATTGTCGGTGAAATAAAGCTGACCAGCACCCGGCGCAGCCCCGGCGTTCGCTGGCACACCATCGTGACGCAAAAATGCCCTCAGTCGGCGGCTCCGACCAGCGGCGGTCGCGGACACCGGCAGATACTCGATGGCGAGCAACCGACCGTAGCGATAGAATCGCTCGCCAAGATGCTGTTTTTCGACGAGGAGCCGTAGCTTGTCACCCGACTGAGTGTCGCTATATAGGTTCAGCTCACACGCGAGCACTTCGTAGATTCGCGCCGCCAAAGCTGGGGTTTCCCCCACCCGCAGCACCGCAGCTTGCAGATCGTTTTTCCCCTCGAACGTAAGCTCCAGCCGAAGCGTCGACTGCAAAAGGGGCATCGTCTGCTTGACGGGAACAAACCGATCCGCACTTCCCGTCTGAACTCTCTCGAGGTGATACGCCAAGGAGCCGGTCAACCGGTAGTCGACGGCTTGCAATCGATCTTCGTGATCGTAAAAAAACGTCAGCGACTGGCCGGGACCAAAACCACCGGGATCAAGAACGCCTTGCAGCGCCGTCTCCAGCTCGCTCTTCTGCCGCGCTGGCACCGCGACCTTGGTCAGCACATCGGACAGCGCATCACCCGCGTGAAGTGGCTGCTCGACGACGCGCGGATAGTCCGGCAGCGGTGGCTGCGCCTTTGGCTTGCGCAGAGGACGATTCGGTTGCGGCGGCGTCCCGACTGGTCCGCTCAGACGTGCACTCAGCGCGCGTCCCGTTTCCGCTTGCTTGAGCAGCGCAGGCAGCGACGTACCGTGCCGGTAATACAGCACGTAGAGGTTGATCACGAGCAGAACGGCCAGGGCCCCGAGGATTTGCAGCGGAGCCCGCAGCCTCTGCCACAGCTTCTGCCCCGAGCGCCGCTCACTGCGCATGCCGACCGCGCCAAAGAACTGGTGCGAGCGAGCGCCCTTCGTGCGGGATCGCGACCGATTCCCAAAGCCGAGGCTTAGACGTGCGGGCTTGTGACGACTGCGCATCATGGGTAGCAGACTTCACGTAGTAGCACTGAATCGGCGTCGAGGAAAATTTTCACCGTACAAAAGCGTCGGCGAGTGTGGATTCCAGCGACGGAAAATCAAGCGACCACGCGATAGCAGTAGCGCCAGATCCGTGCCTCAGGAGGAACGCCTTGCCGCATCTGCATATCGACGATCCACGTCGGCGGCATGACTTCTGGCACCCAGACCACGACCAAGGCTTGATCGGCAAATTTCCCGTCGGATTGCCGCTCCCCGGCCAGCTCACCGTGAAGCTCGACAACTTCCAGATGGCGCCGCACCACCGCTTCGTTTGCGGATTCGGGCAGCACGACCTCGAGCCTGGCCTGCTGCGCATCGCCAACGACGTGCAAGATCGCGATCTGCCCCGGAAGCGGAATCTGCACTGCCAGCGTCAACTGATCGCCCGCATGCAGGGGCCCAAACTGGCTCGTCGCAAAAAGATCATCGTCGGTACCCGGCTGAGGCAGATGCTCAAAGACTCGGACCACCGATCCGTCCGCATGTCTTCTCTCGACCGTGATTCGCGCGCGATCGCCAAGCGGACCACGCGCCCGCCGAGCCAAGCGTCGCCACCAGCTGTGAGTCGGCAGTTCCCGATCGGCAAGTACCCTCAAGAGCCATTCAGCCTGGGCCGTCGCCACGCCGTCATGATGGGCCAGGCCGTCGGGCGGTGGCGGCACATTCGTGGGCGAAAACTGAGCGGCATGCTGGGCCAAGAGCTCGATTAGGTTTTCCCGCTCCACATCGATGTCGAGAAGCTCATCCCACAGCCCGAGCAGACCGACGCAGGATGATCCCAGCTGGCCATCGCTGCTGCGACCGCTCCGCTTTTCCACCAGCGCATCGAGCGGAGGAACGAGCATTTCGTGAAGCTCGACGAAGGCGCGCACAGCCGCACCACGCTGTCCATCAGCACAGGCCGCTTGGGCGCGGGCAAGCAAGTCGCGGGCAGGCTCGAGAAGCGCGTGGAGCGGCGACAGCAAAAGCCGCAGACCCGCCGAGACTCGCAGCATGGCCACTAGCCTTCGTCGGACGAGTTCTTGTTCAGCAGCAGCCGAACGTGCCCTGGTACGTAGCGGGCGTAGCGCAGGAACAAAAGGATGGCGAGCGCGACGTACAACATCGACAGTCCATACCGAATACCCGCTTGCGGAAACGGCAGCTGGACCAGGAACAGAAGGAGCAACAACACCGCTTCCCACGCCTCGAGCCGCCCATTGAGCAGAACGCCTATTCCGAGCAAGCTCTGCGAGCTAGTCAGCACCAGCTCTTCCACCTGTCGAGAGTCCAAGTGCAGCGCGCCGGGTTTTCCGAGAGCAAACGAATACGCCATTGGAAGCGTGCCCACGAGCAGCGTCCACTGGTTGACTTTCGAGGACAAGAGCGCCCCCATGCCCGCTGCTCCGTGGCCATGCAGGGCAAAGATCGTCGCGACCAGAAGTTCCGGCGCTTCCGACGCCAGCGGCGCCAGCCACTGAACAAGCAGGAAGCGATCGACGCCAAAGTGTTCTCCCGTCGCAATGAGCGATTCTGCAAACGGCTCTGCCGCGGCCAGCAGGGTTGCGCCCGCCGCAAAAAGCAGCAGTCCGACCGATGCGCGACGACGAACTTTCGGAAGTCCCCCTAGCTCGCTCGCCACGCCCGTAAGCTCAGGTTCAGACTCGGCTCCCCCCGAGACACGCCAGACGTAGAAACCGAACAGCAGCAACAGGCCAGCCCCGTTCCACAGCGCAATCTGCTCAAACAAAGGCATCGTCAGCGACCACAGCGTCGCCGCCGCCAGGATCATCAGATCTACGCCGTAGCCATCGCCAAGCGAGACGCCCGGGGACGGTTCCTTCGGGGCATTGGGATCGCGCTTTTTGAACGCAGCATAGACGCTGCACAGCGCGACGACCGACCAGCCGACGCCAATCAGGAGCCGATTCGAGCCCGTCATGTTGGCAGCGGCATACTGGGCGTAGCTCGGGTGTTTGGCCGCCATCGAGGCAAAGTACAAGTCGACGGCGTACTCGGGCAAAACCGCGATGAACGCCAGCACGGCCATCGCCAGTCCTTTGGCGATGTCCACCTGGAGAGCCTCGGCAGCCCAAGCCAAGATGAACGCGGCGGACAGCACCGCGCCACCGTTGGCTAAGAGGCCTTGCAGCGGCGACAAGTGGGTGTGACTGATTCGCAAACCGATCGCCACGCAACACAAAAGGAGCGTGATCGCGAGCTTGGCGATGGCGTTAAAAGACAGAGAAACAGAAGGGGTCGATTCCTCAGACAATGGGCACCTACGTTCTCAAGCCTATCCAAGCTTTGCGCAAGCGCAACGACAGCAACGAAAATAGCAACCGATTCTCGCGGTTTTAGACAGCCTGAGTCGGCTGATTGTACCCTACGGAGCGCCGACGGCGGATTGATCCGAGCAAAATTATGGCGCTCGCGACGAAGAGTGCCATCCGACTGCCACCGAGCGATGCGGTGGAATGTACGAACGAGCAGCCCTGGGCTTCGGCGACACTCCCCGACTCAGGCGGCACCGTGGGATCGGGGCCAGGAGGAGGAGGCGGCGGCGGTGGCGGCGGTTCGATGACCGTCAGTTTGTCCGATACCAGCTTCCACAGTGTTTCGTCTTCATACCCGAGCGCCCAAAAGCCCACACCGCCGAGCTTCTGGGATACGACAAAGTCGATTTTCTTGCCGATGCTCTCGTCGTCGTCGTACCAGACCTGATGAAGGACGCTCTTGGCATCGGTATAGACATACCAAGGCGACTGCGACACGGGCTCATACCGTCGGTTGACGACTTGTTTGCGCGTCGCCGAATAGAGGACCGCCGTACCACTCCCGAGCGCTTTGGCCCCGATTTTGTCCGAATCCGCCGGATAGTCGTAGCCGTAGAGCGGCAGCCCAAGCACGATTTTTGACCGCCCCGCGTCGGAAAGCTCGGTCAGATACGTCTTCACTGTCGCCGAAAGACAGATATTTCCCCACGGACTCCCACACGACAGCGGCGCCCCCGGCCCAGGGTTTGTACTGCCGCTCCAGTGGTAGCCGTAGCCCATGATGAACAGCGTGTCACTCTGCGCGGCCAGCTTGGCGTAGTCGTAGGCCTTGCTCCAATCAACGGCCGGTGTCGCCAGCGACAGCTGCGCGTCCGCCCGCTTGGCCTTCATCGCCACCCGCAGCTTGGCAATGAACGCAACCAGCGCATCGCGATCCGCAGCCCGCAAGCCCTCGAAGTCGATGCTCAGTCCGTCGCCCGGCTGGGTCACCAGCGCCTCCTCTACGAGAGCCGTCACCAAGCTGTCCACAGCCGCAGGACTCGACAAAAGGTTGTGCAGGCTCGTCGGATCGAAGTTCGTGACCGCCAGCTCGACTTTGACGCCTTGCTTGTGCGCCTCGTCGATGATCGCCCGAGCGTCTTTGCCGCGCCAAAACGTCGTGCTGGTCAGCGTCCCTTTGTCGCTCGCTCCGACGGAAAACAGCGCAATGTCGGTAAGCCCACGATAGTCCCACGTCTTCTTGGCCGCGGTCCAATACGGAATGTAGCCAAAGACCCGGGTGCTCAGACGCGGCGCCGCACTCGCGACGGAAGACTCGTGCATGCCGACGCCCAACAAACCAACGAGCAGCGCCTGACGCCAAAATCCACGAGGGAATCGAGCGGTCTTCATCATGCGCGGACTATATGCCGAACCCCTGCCCTTGCAATCGTCACGCGAGCAAACCGCTAACTGTCGTCGAGATCGTCGTCTCCATGTGGAGGTGCATCGGGACGGCGGAAGCGATGAATCTTGCCACCATCGACAGCGGTCAGCTCTGGTCGGTCCTTCACCACGGCGATGACGACGACTTCAGAAAGAGCGACCGCGAGATCGGGCGACTCACTCGCTCGCTCCGCGAGCAGCAGGAACCCATCTTCGATGCTGACGAGAAAGCCTCCGCCAAGACAGTTGTCGTGTTCGTCGCTCTGACGGGGACCGAAGACGTTGATCTCCTGACCCAAAAAGCGCTCGAGCACCCCAAACGAGGTTCGACGAGGAAAGGACCATTTGGTTGGCGGCTTGGACATAGGCACCGAATTGCGTAGCGCAGACCGACGCACAGGGCAAGTGCTACTTGCCAAACATGCTGCTGCGCGCCATCGACCGGCGAACGTCATGCGCCGACTGCGACAGCTTCAGCGCCCGTCTGTAAAGTTCACCCGCCTGTTCGCTATCACCCCGCGAAAGCTCGATATCTCCGAGGCTGAGATAGCACGCCGCCTGCTCCACCAGATCGCCTGACCGTTCGCTGCGCCGAAGCTGCCGACGCAGCTGAAGCTCTTGCTGCCGAAGTGAAAGCGCAGGATCGGGCAAAAACGGCTGCGGTTGACTCTCAGCGACGGACTGAAGCCCAAGCTGGGGCGTAAACAGATCGACCTGGGGCGAACGCGACGGCATGGGGCTCGTTACCACCCGCCTCTGACGTGGGCAAATTTTTCACTCCCACTCAATCGTTCCCGGCGGCTTGCTCGTCAGGTCATAGACGACCCGGTTGATGCCGCGCACCTCGTTGATAAGGCGCGACGCTATCGGCAGTAGCTCCGCCAGCGAAAACTCCGTCACTTCCGCCGTCATTGCGTCCACCGACGAGACCGCACGAATCGCCAGCGCGTGCTCATAGCTACGCTGATCACCCATCACACCGACGGTACGAACCGGCAAAAGGGCCACAAAGGCCTGCCAGGTCCGCAGGTACATGTCGCGACGGATCATCTCTTCATAGAAAATCTCGTCGGCGCGGCGCAAGATCTCGACTCGCTCCCGTCGTAGCTCGCCGATACACCGAATCGCCAGACCGGGACCGGGGAACGGATGCTGGTGCAGAATGTCGCTGTCGATGCCGAGCAGAACGCCCAGCTCGCGAACCTCGTCCTTGAAAAATGGCCGAAGTGGCTCGACGAGCTTCACTCGCGCATCCTGGGGAAAGCCGCCGACGTTGTGGTGGCTCTTGATGTGGGCGGCGCCGCCATGCGCGACGGCGGCAGACTCGATCACATCGGAATAAATCGTCCCTTGTGCCAGGTGAGTGAACTGCTTCTCTCCAACGTGCTCGGCAAAGGTCTTTACAAAAAGTCGCCCAATTTCGAGTCGCTTGGTTTCCGGATCGCTGACGCCGTCGAGAGCCGACCAAAATCGCTCCTGCGCATCAACGACTTCGAGCGAAATGTTGGGAAAATTCTGAAAAACTCGACGGAGATTGCGAATGTCGTACGAGCGCAGAAAGCCATGGTCAACAAACAACGCACGGACCTTGCAAACCTGGGACAGCAGCACCGCCAGCACCGTCGAGTCCACACCACCAGACACCGCGCAAACCACTTCGTCGACGCCCTGGAGTTCCCGCGCAAGCTTGGCTTTGATTTCACCCAGCTCAGCGCGCAAGTTCCAGTCGGGCGACAGCCGACAGATGTCTCGGGCAAATGCTTCGAGCAGGAGCTTCCCCTCGGGGGTGTGATAGACCTCCGGGTGAAACTGGAGACCCCACAGCTTTTGGCTCGGCAACCCAAACCCGGCGGGCTTCCCCGCTGACTCGAGAAGCAGCTCGGCTCCAGGCGGCAGCTCGACGACCGAATCACCATGGCTCATCCAGACTTGGGTGGTCTGTGAAAGCTTGGCCGTCAGCGGATCACGGCGCCCGGCAGGTGCCCTATTTACCGTCGCTGCGCCATACTGCCGATGAGTCGATGGCTCGACTCGACCGCCCAGGTGATGCGCCAAAAACTGATATCCGAAACAGAGCCCAAGCACCGGCACACCCAGCGACAGAAGGCCCGCATCTGGGTCGAACCCAGTTCCGACGCTGTGTGGTGAACCCGACAAGATGATGCCGTCAGGCGCATAGGCAGCGACTGCGCGCGCCGAGAGATTCCCAGGCAACACCTGCGTGAAAAATCCCTGGCTGCGCAGCCGCCGTGCGATGAGCTGGGTGTATTGAGAGCCGTAGTCGAGAACACAGAGCATGGGTGGTTCTCTCTAGTCTTCAAAAGTGCCGGAATAGTTGGGGGCTTCTGCGGTGATGGTCACGTCGTGGACGTGGCTTTCTCGCAGTCCAAATGCTGTGATGCGACGGAAGCGCGCGCGACGGCGAAGCTCGGCAAGGTCTTTGGCGCCAATGTAGCCCATGCCCGACCGCAGACCGCCCAGAAGCTGAGAGACAACACTGCCGAGTGGACCACGATAGGGAACCCGCGCCTCGACGCCTTCGGGGACAAGCTTCGAGGTTTCAGCGACGCTGCCCTGGCCGTAGCGGTCTTTGCTGCCTTTCTTCATCGCTGCGAGTGAGCCCATGCCGCGGTAGGTCTTGTACGAGCGACCTTGGTACAGCACCAACTCGCCCGGCGCTTCGTCGGTTCCTGCGAACAGTCCACCAATCATCACAGCATCAGCACCGGCCGCCAGCGCCTTGGTTACGTCGCCCGAATAGCGAATGCCTCCGTCGGCCACCACTGCGACTTGTGGAAATGCACCACGCAGCGCTCGGGTCACCTCAAGCACGGCAGAAAACTGCGCAACACCAACGCCACTGACGACGCGGGTGGTACAGATCGAGCCTGGACCCATGCCAACCTTGATGATGTCGGCGCCCGCCTCAGCAAGCGCAACGGCGCCTTCGGCGGTGGCGACGTTTCCTGCCGATAGCAGCAGCTTCGGAAACCGCTGCTTGATCGTTTGCACCGTCGTCAGAACGCCTTCGCTATGACCGTGCGCTGAATCAATGACCAGCATGTCGACGCCAGCTTCGACCTGCGCTTCGGCCCGTAACATGGCCTCTCCACCGACGCCAATCGCCGCTGCAACCATCAGGCTGCCCTGCTCGTCTCGGACTGCGTCGGGATGGCTCTTGGCTTCACGCCAGTCTCGCGACGTAATCAGTCCACCGAGCCGTCCTTGCGCATCGATGAGCGGCAGTTTTTCGAGCTTGAAGCGACGGAAAAAGTCCTCGGCCTCGCTGCGAGTCGCCCCCATCGGCAGCGAACGGGCAGGCCTGCTCATGACATCTTGCACGAGCGTCGTCGGCGTCGTGACGTACCGAATGTCGCGACCGGTACACATTCCAAGCAGAACGCCTCTCTCATCGACGACGGGGAAGCCGGTAATTCCCGTCTCCTCGATGAGGCGATAGACCTCACCGATCGTCATCGAGGGCCGCACCGTGATCGGGCTCGCGATCACCGCATGCTGGAACTTTTTCACGCGCCGGACCATCTTGGCTTGCTCGTCGGGAGTACAGTTGCGATGGAGCACGCCGATGCCGCCCATCAAGGCCATGGCGATCGCAGTCTGTTCCTCGGTGACTGTGTCCATGGCCGACGACATCATCGGGATGCGGAGAGGCAGCCGCGAAAGCCGAGTGGAAACATCACACTCCGTCGGCAGCACTGACGAGTGTCCCGGCAAAAGCAGCACATCATCGAAAGACAGCGAAAGCTCGAGCGGTAGGATCGGATCGACTGGCTGGCTCATGGCGGCGGATTCTACTGAGTTTATGACGCAGCGCATCAGAGATTTCCAACCCGTCGCTAGCACTGGGAAAATGCGCCGGTTCGCGAGGCCGTGCTAACATGAGAACTCTTCACCTCAAAGACTGCCCATGACGGTCCCACCGACACCTAGTCATCCGATCTTGCCATCCTCGGGGTCGCCCTCGAACCACACCGACAGTGGACTCCTCGACGATCCGAACCTGTATCTAAATCGCGAGCTGTCTTGGCTCGACTTCAACCAGCGCGTACTCGACGAAGCATCGGATCAATCGGTGCCGCTGCTCGAGCGAATCAAGTTTCTGAGCATCACCTGCTCGAACCTCGACGAGTTTTTTATGGTTCGCGTCGCTGGGACGAAGCAGCAGATCGTCTCGGGGCTTATCGAAACAGGTGCCGACGGACTACTGCCCCAAGATGCACTTGCTCGCGTCGCCCACCGGGCGCAAAAGATGGTCAGCGATCTGTATCGGCTGTGGCACAAGGACTTGCAGCCGCGCCTCCATCAAGCCGGCATTGAGCTACTCTCCGTCGGAGAGCTTGAGCCTGAGCAGCGCCGCTTCCTCTACACCTACTTTAACGCACAGGTCTATCCGGCGCTGACGCCGCTCGCCGTCGATCCTGGGCATCCGTTCCCGAACGTCCGCAACAAGACGATCAACCTGGCGATCTTGCTCCAGCGCGGCGCGTCGGGACTGCGAGGACAAGAAGCCAGCTTCGCGGTGATGCAGGTGCCGAGTGTGTTTAGCCGCCTCATCGAGGTTCCGACGAAAGGGCCGCGTCGGGTCTTTGTCTGCCTCGAGGACGTTATCTCGCTGCACGTCGCTGATCTGTTCCCGGGCACGCGGGTTTTGGGCTGCTGGCCGTTCCGGGCCCTGCGCAACTATGACATGACCATCGACGAGGAAGAGTCGATGGACCTGCTCCAAACGATTCAGAAGGAAGTCAGGCGGCGCGATCGACAGCCGGCAGTGCGACTCGACTGTCATGCCGGGATGGATGTGGCCGTGCGGCGCTTCCTCGAGAGAGCCCTGGAGCTAGACAGCCAGGATGTCTATCCGGTGACGGGACCGCTCAACCTCGCCGACCTTATGGAGGTCTACGCCAAGGGCCAAACCAGCGAGGCACGCGACCTCTACGACGAGCCGTTTGTGCCGAAAGTGCCGGCGCGGCTGCAAGATGCGAGCACGATGTTCGAGGCGATTGCGCAAGGCGACATCCTTCTTCATCAGCCGTACGAATCCTTCGAAAGTGTCGTCGACTTTATCGAGGAAGCCGCCGAAGACCCAAATGTGCTGGCGATGAAGGCGACGCTGTATCGAACCTCGGGAAACTCGCCGATCGTCGCTGCACTGGTGCGCGCCGCCGAGCTGGGCAAGCAGGTGACCGCTCTCGTCGAGCTGAAGGCGCGTTTCGACGAAGAAAACAACATCGTCTGGGCCCGCAAGCTCGAAGAGGCCGGTGTCCACGTCGTGTATGGCCTGATTGGACTCAAGACCCACTGCAAAGTGGCCCTGGTTGTCCGTCGCGAAGGCAGTGGTATCCGTCGGTACGTTCATCTCTCGACGGGGAACTACAACTCTCAGACTGCGAAGGTCTACACCGATCTCTCGTTTTTTACCTGTCGTGAGGAGTTCGGAATCGACGCCAGCGCGCTGTTCAATATGCTGACCGGCTATTCGCAGCCGCCACGCTGGCACCGCTTCGTCGTCGCGCCGCTTGGTTTGCGCGAGCGCATTCTCGACCACATCGAAGCCGAAGCCCAAAATGCCCGCGCGGGTCGTCCGGCCCGCATCATTGCCAAGATGAACGCGCTGTCGGAACGCGACGTGATGAAAGCGCTGTGTCGCGCGTCGCAGGCCGGTGTGCAGATAGACCTGATGGTGCGTGGAATCTGCTGCCTGCGACCGGGTGTTCCCGGGCTGACGGACAACATTCGGGTCTCGTCGATCGTCGATCGTTTCCTCGAGCACAGCCGCATTTTCTACTTCGAATCCGATGGCAAGCGCGATGTCTACATCTCGAGTGCCGACTGGATGAACCGCAACTTCCAGCGCCGCGTCGAGGTGATGTTTCCCGTCGAAGATCCCAAGCTGCGGACGCGCATCGTCGACGAGATCTTGCAGCTATCTCTCGTTGACAACCAGCGGGCACGACTGCTCAAGCGAGATGGAACCTACGAACGCGTGCTGCCCGGCCCGTCTGACCAACCGCTGCGCTCGCAAGCTCGATTCATTGAACTGGCCAGGGCCCAAGCGACGGTGCCACTCATCGATCGCGGGCTCACGATTCGCCCAACGATGCGGCTTTCTTCTCGGTCCAGCGACGCAACGGATCGCCCCGCAGCGCCACCCCGGACCCCGACGCGAAGCATCTTGCCACCGATTCCAAGCCCCGCAGACGACGGAACTCCGACGGGTCAGCCCGTCAAGCAAACACGACCAGACGGTTAGTTCCGCGGAGACAGCGTGGGCAGTGCCGGTCCGGCGACAACAGGATTGCGCAAAACGCCAATTCCATCTGCCGACAGCTCAACCACGTCGCCAGGCTGCAGGTTGCCCACCCCGGCTGGCGTTCCCGTCGTGATCACATCGCCCGGCTCCAGCGTCATCACATGCGAAATAAACGACACCAGCTCCTCGATGCTAAAGATCAGCTCGTCGGTCTGGCCGTCCTGGACCAGCTTGCCGTTTAGGTGACTGCGCACCGCCGTCCGTGCCATGTCCACGTCCGTCGAGATCACCGGTCCCAGAGGACAAAATCCATCGAAGCCCTTGGCGCGCGTAAACTGCCCGTCCTTCTTTTGTAGATCGCGCACCGTGACATCGTTACAGAGCGTGTAGCCGAGCACGTAGTTGAGCGCCGTCGCAATCGGTTGACGGTGACAGCGTCTGCCAATCACCACCGCCAGCTCACCCTCGTAGTCACAGCGTTCAAAACCGGCTGGACGAGCAATCGCGCGACCGGGCGACAAAAGCGCCGACGGTGGCTTGAGGAAAAGCAGAGGTTCGCTGGGAATCGGCTTGCCCATTTCTTTGGCGTGGTTGCGGTAGTTGCTACCGACCCCAATGATCTTCTGCGGCACCACCGGAACCAGAAGCTCGATCTCGCTTCCGTCGGGGTCTGCTTGCCACTCTGTCGGGCTAAAGGCCAGCGTTTCTCCGGTCGGCTTCCCACCGAGCAGCGGATCCCCATCGAGCAGCTCAACAACTTCAGGCTCATCGTCGAGAACGCGGCCAAAACGAGGCGAACGATCCGGCTTCTGTAGCAAGCGCAGGAGCAGCATGGGCCCCTTCATACCATGGCTTTGCCCCTGGCGGGCTTGGCAAGCGGTCAGTGAGCCTGATCTTTTCTCGCCACCTCTGCTCGCCACAGTTCTAGCTGGTCGTCGATCATCGCCAGTGCCCGGCGTAGCTCGCGCGCTTGCGCCGTCCAAGTCGGTACTTCGTCCTCATCACACTCGGCGAGAATGGTCTGAATTTCGTCGAGAGCAGCCACAATCTTGGCGCGCGCAGCAAGCGCTTGGCTAGCGAAGGCATCTGGTGAAAGCGGCATGTCGGCACCCTACCGTTACCTGATGCCGCAGCCCTAGAAAATCTTCGACGGCGTGTTCCCAATACCGTTCTCAACTGCAGGGCACTGTCCGCCCGTATTTATCAATATAATCAAGCAAGTAAATATCTCTCACAGAAGTATATTATCAAATCCGCTCATCGCTTTATTTACTATTCTCCATCTTCCTTCCGACGAGCAAAGTACTCTTTTGCCCACTGATGTAGCTCTGGACGATGGCTCGCCCATTCCCACGCACCACTTGACGATAAGCGCAGATCACGCACGGGATCAAAGCCGAGCTTTATCAGCTCTACATTGCGATCGGAATAGCGGCGATATTCGTGATCACCGTGCCACAAATGCAGAATCGTCCCCGGCACCGCCGCGAGTTGCCCCTTCGTGTGGGCAAAAAAACGATCGCAGTAGCGACGGAAGTGTTCTCGCTGCGGGGTATTCTTACCCAGTACTTTGTCAACGCACTTTGACTCGTGGTCTCCGACGGCAGCATGGGCAATCAAGTGATCGCCGCTCCCAGACAGAGCGGTATCGTAAAGGCCGGTGCGCAGCAGGATGTCGCGACGGGCAGCCCAGCCAAAGCCGGTGTGGCCATGCTCGTGGTAGTGGCCGCCAAGATGCACCGTCGGCTTGGCCGCAAAGACCGACGCGAAGCTCTCGATAAGCTCGGGCGGATCATTGTCTTTGCTCATTGGCAGCGACGTCGCCCCCCGAGGGAGACGCACCACTTTTGTGAACACCTGCACAATCTTTTGGCTGTTGAGCAGTCGCGAGGTTTCCGTCGCCCAGTCAGCGCGGGCAAACAGGATGTCCGCATCGAGCCATGCCACTTTCGTACACGTCGGAGGCAGCGTCGCCACCGCCACGTTGAGCAGCCGTTCCTTTTGCCACAACACTGCGTCGCAGCGGAGCTTGAGCACCGTCGGATCATCGGGAAGCACAAACGGCTCCTGACCAAACGCACACTCGACGGTAAGCAGTGGAACGCCGCTCCGTCGCAGGCTATCGGCAAACAGCGCGTAGTTGCGGGCGCGCGACGCATAGCCGTGCGGGTTGTAATAGGCCGCAATCACCCAAAGATCGGTCACCGCGTCGTAGCAGGGTGCCGGAACCAGGCCGCGCATGTTCGGAATTGTACGAAAGTTCTAGCGTTTGGCGTCGGGCAGCAGCGTCTTTTTTTGCTCCCGTGCGGTGTCGATGTCGCCCTGATACTTGAGCACAAGGTTGAGCGTTTCCTCGGCAAGCTGCGGGTCAAGCTGCGTCTGCCCCAGGACGACCAGCGCGCGCACCCACTCGATTGTCTCGGCGATGCTGGGGTGCTTTTTGAGATCGAGCGTTCGCAGCGCTTGCACCACCTTGACCACCTCAGCGACGAGCTGCGCGGGTGCATGCGGGAGGCGGCTCTGCACAATCTGCAGCTCGCGTGCGGCGTCGGGAAAGCTGACATGCAGATACAAGCAGCGGCGTCGCAGTGCGTCGGTCATCTCACGCGTGCTGTTCGACGTCAGCACGACGAGCGGCATGTGCCGGGCCGACAGCGTCCCCAGCTCGGGAATCGACACCTGGAAGTCCGACAGCACTTCGAGGAGAAAGGCCTCAAACTCGGCCTCCGCGCGGTCCACCTCGTCGATCAGCAGAACGACCCTACGCTGCGCCCGCAGCGCTTTGAGCAGAGGCCGCTCGAGCAAAAAGCGCTCCGAAAAAAACGCATCCTCTTGGCTGGCAATCCGCGCCACCGCGTCGGCCAGCGATGTCGTCCCGCCGAGCAGCTCGCCGATCTTGTCGCGCAGAATCTGCGTATACAAAAGCTGCTTCGGATAGGCCCACTCATACAGCGCCTTGGCTTCGTCGAGCCCTTCATAGCACTGGAGCCGATACAGATCCGTCGAGAGAGTCTGCGACAGCGCCTTGGCCAGCTCCGTCTTGCCACAGCCGGCCGGACCCTCGATGAGCAACGGCTTGTGCAGCCGCTCGGCGAGCAGAACGCTCGTCGCAATCTGTGGACTCGCGATGTAGCCGTGTGATCGGAGACGTTCACTGACATCAGCGACGGAAGAAAAGAACGGGGGATCTTGCGTTGTCATCGGAGGCACGTATCCACAAAGCTCTGCTAGCGACTGTAGCGCGCCGCGGTCGGGGCGGTATCGGTTTCACGCTGTCGTCGAAGGCGTCCGTTTTCAGCCAGGTGCTCGAGAATCTTCCACGCGACAAACGTCTGCTCGGCGGCATCGGCGAGAACCGCGATCTCCTCGGCAGTCCGCGGCGTTCGATCCACAGCCAGAAGCAGCCGCTTTTGCAGCAACAGGACAGAAGCCGCTGCCCGCTTGCCCGCCTCGACACCGGGCTGGTGATAGGCGTTTACGTGAATCAGCTCGGCGTAGTATCCGACGGTGCGCTCGAACAGCGCGATCAGCGCGCCCAGTGTCTGCGCCGACAGATCGGTCACCGTCAACGTCAAGCTGCGCCGCCCTTTTTCGGCCAGCGCTTGGCGCGTCCCCAGCAAAAAGCCGAGCAAATAGTCTCCCGCCGTGACCTCGTCCTCGACGAAAAATGGCTCCTGGAGCAGCGACGAAGGCTGGCTGCGATCGCGCAGCACTTCGACAAATGTGACAAAGAAGTTATCCACACCGTCGCGAAGCTGCTGAACATAGGCGTGCTGATCGGTCGCACCTTTGTTGCCATAGACGGCGATGCCTTGATGCACTGGGCGTCCGTCGCGATCGTGCTCTTTCCCGAGCGATTCCATGATGAGCTGCTGAAGATATCGCGACAGCAGATCGAGCCGGTCTTTGTACGGCAGCACCACCAGATCGCGAAGGCCCCGACCGCCCGTCGCATCGAACCAACAGACCGCCATCTTCATCGCCGGATTCCGAGTCGGATCGCTCTGCCGAGTCACTTCATCCATCGCATGAGCACCCGCGATGAGCCCGTCGGTATCAAGCCCCTGCAGTGCCGCAGGCAACAAGCCAACCGCCGACAGCTCGGACGTGCGGCCCCCGACGAAGTCCCACATCGGGAAGATCGCCACAAACCCGGCCCGCTTTGCCGTTTGATATAGTTCGCTTCCATCTTGGGTGATAGCGACGGCATGATGAGCGAAAGAGAGCCCTGCGCTTCGATACGCAGCCTCGGCGACCAGCATTCCGTTGCGGGTTTCTTTGGTGCCACCAGACTTCGAAACAACCAGCGCAAGTGTTGTACTGAGTCCACCATCGCTGCCCGCGAGCTGAGCCAGCACCCGATCAAATCCGTCGGGATCGGTGTTATCGAAAAAATAGGGCCGTAGCTTGTCCGAAGGCCCGCCCAGCGCCGCAGCGACAAGCTGTGGGCCCAGCGCCGATCCGCCGATGCCAATCACCAGCAGCTTGCGGAAACGCTCTCCACTTGGTGAAGCGATCTCTCCCGAGTGTACGGCCTTGGCAAACGCCGCGATGTCTCGTCGGCAGTTGACGATAGCGTCCGCAATCTCGGCGCTCGGCGCTCGCTTGGGGTCGCGGAGCCAATAGTGACCGACCATGCGTTTTTCGTCGGGATTGGCGATCGATCCCGCTTCCAGCGCCACCATCGCATGATGCGCCTTGGCGAGCGCGGCCCCGTACCGGCTGACCCAATCCGTCGGCAGCGCCATCGCCTCTGCGTCGAGGATCAGCTCGCAGACCGGAACCCCCGCGTCATTTTTGGCCAGCACCGAAGAGAGCAAATCAACCGCCGAAAGACCGGCGCTACGTGCGTGTGTCATCCCGGCCATGGTACGCGGTTTTGCCAATTTGCAAGCCGATCCAGACACCGTCCGCCGTAGCATGGCGCGCATGCGCGCACTTCTGCTGGGTCAAAGCCTGACGTTTTCCGCCGCAATGCCTGATCCAATCCCCGCCGAGGGAGAAGCGCTCGTTGCAGTCAGGCAGGCGGGCATCTGCAACACCGACGTCGAGCTGGTCCGTGGCTACATGGGCTTTTCCGGCATTCCTGGCCACGAGTTCGTCGGTACGCTTCTTAGCGTCCCCGCTGGTGTCCGTGATGCAGCCGGAAATCTGCTCGACCCGGGTTGTCGCGTCGTCGCTGAGATCAACTGCTCTGCCCCAGGCAGTCCGCTGTCCTTCGCTGAGCGAGCCCACGACCCAGGTCGCACGACGCTCGGGATCTTCCGTCGTCACGGCGCCTTTGCCGAGTATTTGACAGTGCCCGCCGAAAACCTGCACAAGGTACCGGACAATGTCAGCGACGATCAGGCCATCTTTGTCGAGCCGCTCGCCGCCGCACTGCAAATTCCAACGCAAGTGAAGATCTCTCCGACGGACAAAGTGGCAGTGCTCGGGGACGGCAAGCTTGGTCTGCTCTGCGCGCAGGTGCTGGCCCAGACGACCGCAGCCGAGGTCTTGGCCATCGGAAAACACGAGCAAAAGCTCGCAATTCTCACCGGCTGCGGACTGCGGACGTGGCTGTGGACGACTAATCGCGAACCGCCGCCCAACCGCTTTGACCGGGTGGTCGACTGCACCGGCTCGCCATCGGGACTTTCCCAGGCGCTCCAGCTTCTGCGTCCACGCGGCACTCTGGTGCTCAAAAGTACGTATGCGCCGCCGTCGAGCACGAGTGATCCGGCGCGCAGCAAAGACATCCACTCGCAGCTTGCGCGGGCGCTCACGCAGATCGTGATCGATGAAATCTCCGTCGTGGGATCACGCTGTGGCCCGTTTGCGGCTGCGCTGCGGCTCCTCTCACAAAAGCGAATTTCCGTCGAGCCAATGATCCATGCCCGCTACGCGCTTCGGGACGGAATCGAGGCATTTGCCCGCGCCACCGAGCCAGGCGTTCTCAAGGTCGTCCTTCAGCCCTAGCCCTTACTTGTCGAGATCGAGCTTGTGCCCACCACCGTCGGGAACATAGCGCTGTGGGTCGATGCCGTGACGTTCGATCAAGCGACGAAGCTGCGTTCGATGCAGCCCCAGCGCCCGCGCCGTCCCCGCAACATTTCCTTGGTGACTGCGCAGCGCCTGATCAATGCGCGCAAACTCAGCCGGATCGACCGACCGACCGACGGGCGGCGTGTATTCTTCAGGCACAAAATCCGGCACACCACCTATCGATCGCAGCACCGTCCCAGCTCCGTCTGGTAGGTGTTTGCCTTCGACCCGAGACGACGACTTGATCGCAGCATTTTGCACCGCACTGCGAACCTCGACGAGAAGCTCGCGGATGTTGCCCGGCCAGGGACGCAAAAGGCACAGCTCGACGAGCGAAGCATGGATCGCCGCCGCCATCGTGGTCCGCTTCACTGCGGCATCGATCAGCCACGGAATCTCTTCGATTCGCTTGCGCAGCGGCGGAATGTGAACGCAAGGACGTGCAATCCGGTAGTAGAGATCCTCTCGGAATCGTCCCTGGGCGACCAAGTACTTTAGGTCTTTGTTCGTCGCCGAGCAGATGTGAAGCTCCACGCGATGCGGTCGGTTCGCACCAAGTGGCAAAAGCTCCTTCGTCTCGATGACGCGAAGCAGCTTGGCCTGCACTTGTAGATCGAGATCGCCCACTTCATCCAGGAACAGCGTGCCGCCCGATGCAGCCTGGATGTAACCCTCCGCGTTGCTGTCTGCTCCGGAATATGCGCCGCGGCGCGCGCCAAACAGGAGCCGTTCTGCCACACCTTGCGGAATGGCTGCGCAGTTTACGGCGACGAAAGAACCACCGCTGCGAGGGCTGCTCGCATGGAAGTGCTGCGCGACCATCTCTTTTCCCGCGCCACTTTCGCCGGTGATGTGCAGCGTGTCGCCGTACAGAGCCGACTGCTTGGCCAGGGCAAACACATCCTGCAAAAGCGGACCGAGCACTTTCCCTTGGCTGACGATCACACCCCGCTGCATAAGGGGTGCGATGTCGTGAAAGACCCCGAACAGAGAGTCTCCCATCCGAATCACCCGCTGCACTTCCATCTGCACATTGGGCGCGAGCGGTCGTCCGTCTGCCGACGTTCCGTTGTGGCTTCCGAGGTCGGTCACCAGGAACCGTCGTCCATCATACGACACCCGTGCGTGCCGCCGTGACATCCGCTGGTCTGGCTCCATGCCGTGCGTACCTCGTCCCAGCTCCGCTGCGCCGCCGTGTAGAGGAATGGCCAGCGCACACGGCGTACCCGCGTGAAACAGCAGCGCAACCCCGGGATTCCGTTCGATGCCTAGCGGCTCATCGCTGCGGGGTGTCGCTGCCTCTTTCAGAGTCGAGGCATGGTCAGACATAGAACCATTATACGAGAGTGAGCGCTGGCACATGTGATGGCACACGGCTGTGCCAGCTACTTGTGCCAGGCACAGTCCCAACATGTAGGACATCCGACTCCCTCGCTTGCGATGTCAGTCGTAAGACCGCAGCGGAAGCCCGTTAGGAATCCGACCGCAAGCCATGGGAATCACTTGGGAATCGGGTAGGAATCAATGCCCAGCGGACTCCGAATCCATCCGGAATCGTGCAGTCGAGCACTCGATCGCCGACGGATCTCGTGTCCCGATTGGTACAGATCGGAAGGACGGACCACTGGCACGCGCCTTGCCTAATCCTCTGTGTAGATGCTCGCGGGTGTAGAAAAAACAGTTTCTTCCGAGGCATTGGGAAGAAGCACCACCTGCCGAGGTTCTCGGTTCACAGAAACGAAACATTTTAGGGGGTCTGTTATGAAGCGCTCAATTTTCTCGATGTTGTGTGGCCTCTCTCTCCTCGCCTCCGCCGGCTGCCAGAACAGCAACCAGGCAACCGAACAGGACAGCGTGCAGCGCAAGATCAAGGTCTGCCAAGCACGTGATCCAGAGACGGGTACATGCACAGACAACAACGGCAGCGAGATCTTCAACCCGAAGAAGCCGGACTACTCGTTCGCGATCGAGCACTCGGACTGGGCAGGCTGGGAGTACATGCTGACCGGCTTCTATCCCGAGGCTGGAAAATGGCGGGTGCGTGGCTGGAATATGAGCCCGGACCCGCTCGCGCTCGACCACCACGTCAAGAGCGACGGCCAAATTGAAGGCCTACTGCTCGATGGCAAGCTCTTCCCGATCAAGAACATGGAGGTCAGCCAAACTCGTCTGCTCGTCACGTTCTGCGACTCGACCGGCACCCCGTGTGACACGGTCGATGTGAACACGATGTTCGACAAGAAAATGGGACTGCTCTTGTCGATTACAAACCCGACAGGCCGTGGCGTGACCCAGTTCCAGTGGACGTTCAACTCGGGCGCAAATCCGGTCGAGTACTTCAAAGCCTGGGGCGCCGATGTCGTTGGGCAATACGTGAACACCGCGGCCAAAGGCCAGGTGCCGACCAGCCTGTGCAAAAAGACGGCAGGGGCCGACGAGTACGTCGTGTTCGAGCAAGGCTACCTGTGGGACCCCGACACCTTCGCCCGCACCGTCGACCCGCTGGCGATCACCGTCGCTTGCGAGGAAGGCGCCATCGCCGAAGGTCTGGCGCGCGGCTATACGCCGTGGTCGGTAGGCAAGCTCGACGCCGGTCCCGCGGCCAACATGGCGGACTTCCAGCAGTCGTTCATCCGCATGAAGA
>CAYTGC010000028.1:0-34308 GCA_964437195.1 uncultured Myxococcales bacterium
AGATTAGGGACTCGCGTGCAGCGCCTGCCGGATCAGATCGGGAGGAACTTCTGTGGCCGGTACCATCGAGGACTGTGGACTCCCAACGCCGCGCTTGCGGAAGCGAGCCGCGCCGCGGGGTGCGCCCGGTGCGTCGAACCAGATGCGGACATCGGAATCCAGTCCGATGCCGTGCATGAAGTTGTAAATCGCGGTGCGCAGTCCAATCCCGAGCCGATCGTGATCGCAGCCGGTGGGATCTGCAAAGGGAATCTCATTGCGGGCAAACGTCACCCGCGGCTCACGCAACAGCCGGATGCCATAGACGTCCGGGTTCTGTCCTATCGGGCTGTGTACCGTCGCGGCGAAGCGGTGCCAAAACCCCGACCGGATGCAGCCCTCGGCAAACAGCTGCCGCACCCGCTCCAGCGAGTCGATGGTCTCCTGCTCGGTCTGGGTCGGGAATCCGTACATCAGGTAGGCGTGCACGAGAATGCCCGCAGCGCCAAATGCCCGGGTCACGCGCGCCACCTGCGCCACCGTGACACCCTTTTGCATAAGCTGAAGCAGCCGATCCGACGCCACCTCCAGCCCGCCGCTGACCGCCACACAGCCGGAACGAGCCAGCAGCGCGATAAGCTCTGGGGTGAAGCTCTTTTCAAAGCGAATGTTGCCCCACCATGTGATCGCAACCTGCCGTGCGAGAAGCCGCTCGGCCAGCGCCCTAAGCATCGCGGGCGGAGCCGCTTCATCGACGAAATGGAAGCCTGTCTGCCCGGTCTCTTTAACCAGCGCCTCGATGCGGTCCACAAGCACGTCGGCAGTCGCTGTCTCATAGCGTGCGATGTAATCGAGCGACACATCACAAAACGAGCACTTCTTCCAGTAGCAGCCCTTGGCGACAGTCAGCTTGTTCCAGCGCCCATCCGCCCACAGCCGGTGCATCGGGTTTAGCATCTCGAACAGCGACACATACTGCGGAAGATCGAGCCCAGCGTAGGTTGGCGTGCCGGTCTCGCGGTGGTGCAGATCGGTCAGCGTGGGCGAAGTCTTTTGCACGACTTTTTTGCCCTCGCGAACGTACGTGCGGAAGAGCGGCCTATCAGCAGCCCGGAGGTGGTCGATGAGCGCGAGCAGCGGTCGCTCGCCGTCGTCCAGCGTGATGTAGTCACAAAAATCGAAGATGCGCGGATCGGTGAGCTGCCGAAGCTCTGTGTTCACATACCCGCCGCCCAGCACCACCCGGACCCCAGGATGCTCGGACTTGACGATGCGAGCAATTCGCAGCGCGCCGTAGACATTGCCTGGGAACGGCACCGTGATGCCAACCAGGTCGGGCCTGTGAACGCGCAGCCGCTCCCGCGTCAGCGAATCAAGCTGCTCATCCACCAGCGTCGGCTCCTCTTCGAGCGCTTCCGCCAGCGCATCAAACGATGGTGCGCTGCTGGCCAGTCGTTCGCCATACCGAGACAGCTCGAAGCGCGGATCGATTCCGTCGCGCAGGACATCGGCCAGATCGTCGACAAATAGGCTGGCCAAGTGGCGGGCGCGGTCCGTCGTCCCCAGCTCACCGAACGCCCAGCTGAGTGGGTCTTTTCCGTCTTTGTCCGCCGCGGCGTGGCTCAGGTTCGCAAATCGCGGCCCCTCGGGCAGAAACCCTCGGCTGGCGATGCGCAGCGCCAGGCTGGGATCTTTCCCTTGCAGAAAACGCAGCACGGGCCCGACGAGTGCCACATAGGCTTCGCCATGTTCGAGAAAGTGCGCAATCGATGCCGGCATGTCGAGCCGCATGGTTCTCGACCGCAGGCGACGGGCACGCGCCGACAGCTCGTCGAAAACCTGCTGTACTACTTCGCGAGAAAACAGCCGCAGGAACAGCTCGAGCGAAAAGTCGGCCTGCGCCACCTCGACGTCTTGTGCGTGCCGGTGCAGACAGCCGGTCAGGTACGCCGTCGCTGGATACGGCGTGTTGATCTGGGTCATCGGAGGCGTAAGCAGGAGGATGCGCATCGAGACCGCGCAGCATACCGCAGGAAACGTTCGACGCACGCCGGGGAAGCGTTGCCTCAATGCGCGGAGATCGGCCCAAGTCCGCCGACCGCAGCCCAAGTCGCCCCAAAACGTCGGCCTTGTTGTAGAACTGCGGACCTCATGGACGTGACCAGCGACTCTCTCCCAAGCGCCCATTCCCTCGCGATGGCCCCTGCTGAGGCGTCGGTCCTCGGTGGGATGTCACCCGCGACGTTCTTGCGCGACTACTGGCAGAAGCGGCCTCTGCTGATCCGACAGGCCATTCCCAACTTCCGTGGTCTGTTCGAACCCAACGCAGCCGGGAAGTCCAGCAGCACCGCGGCCAGAGACGCATTCCTCTCGCTGGCCACACGCAAAGACGTAACCTCGCGGCTCGTCATCGCCCCGGGAGCCTCGCGCCGCAAGCCCGGCAAGTGGGAGCGCTTCGACGGCCCGTTCGATCGACTCGACGACAGCGTCTTGCCAGCGAGTCACTGGTCCCTTCTCATCCACGGAATCGAGAGTCATGTGAAAGGCGGCTGGGAACTGGTTCAGCGCTTTTCGTTTCTTCCGCGCGCCCGCATCGACGATCTGATGGTCAGCTACGCCAGCCGAGGCGGCACGGTAGGACCACACGACGATCTGTATGACGTATTTCTGCTTCAGGGTCCGGGTCGTCGTCGCTGGCAGGTGAGCACCCAGGCCGACCGCACGCTCGATTCCAATGCCGCGATCAGAGTCCTTGCATCCTTTGTCCCCGAACAGGAGTGGCTCCTCGAACCGGGCGACATTCTCTACCTGCCTCCTGGCATCGCCCACTACGGCGTTTCCGACGAGCCTTGCTTCACCTACTCGATCGGATTTTTGGCCCCGTCCCATCGCGAGCTTGTGCAAAACTTCCTCGGCTACCTCCACGAGACGCTCGAGCCAGGAATCGATCCCGACGCGCTGTATGAGGACCCGGATCTGCGCACCCAGGAAAACCCGCTCGAGATCAGCGATGCGATGGTCGACCGAGTCGCCGAAATCCTGCAAAAAGTGCGCTGGAACCGCGACACCGTGGGTGACTTTCTCGGATGTCTGTTGACCGGTCGCAAGCTGCCGGAGTCCTTCGCGGCTCCGTCACGGTCACTTTCGCGGTCGGCGTTTACAAGACGGATCAAGGGACAGGGAATCCTAGAGCTTGCGCGAATCAGCCGCGGACTCGTGCGTGGCGACTGTCTGTTCTTAAATGGCGAATCCCATCGCGTCGGGCCGCAGACGCTTTCGCTGTTCAACCGACTCGTGCAGGAGCGTGCCTTGCCGCTGCCGCTTCTCCCCGACGAGCCGACCCTCGAACTTTTCTACGACTTCTACACCGCGGGCTACCTGCGAATCGTCTAGTGTGAGTCGAGAAACGGCTCTCATCATCAAGGCGCAGCCGGGGTAAGATCTGGCCATGGTGATTGCTGTGCCGGGACGCCTGGCGCTCTTGCTGATGGTCACGCTGACAGCGCGCGCAGCCATGGCGGAAACGCCGATTGTGGCATCGCCCGCGCTGCGCCGAGATGAGCTTCGCTGCGACGACGACGGCTGTTCACTTGGGGCCTGTGTTACCGCTCAGCTTGTCCAAGATCCGGCGTCGCTTCTGCCCGTGCGGCTGGTGCCGAACTTTCGCGACGGCCAGCCCGAGGGATTTCGCTTGTTCGCGCTGCGGCCAAACACCTTGCCGACACAGCTTGGGCTAAAAAATGGCGATACGCTGGTGACGGTGAGTGGACAGACCCTGCACGGACCCGAGACGCTCACGCAGATGGCTGATTCCCTGCGCAAGGCAGACACCATCACGCTCGGTCTTTTGCGCCAAGGTCAGCCGCTGACACGGCGGCTCCTGCTCGACCAGTCCGCGCGCACATCGGGAGAGGCGAGCCACTGTCCACCGATTCTGACCGCGGAACAGGCTGTGCACACTGGTTCGGGTTCCTCGCCGACCACTGCGCCGGCCCGTGCACCGTCTTCGGCAGCGCTGCTTTCCGAGGCCAAGCGGTCCATCCGCTGTACCGCCAATCGCTGCACGCTGCGACGCGAGGTCTTCAACAAGCTGCTCGAGGATCCGCAACTGTGGACAAGGAGTGCGCGCGTCCTTCCGATGTTGACCGATGGCAAGCCTGTCGGCATGAAGCTGCTCGGAGTCCGGCCTGACTCGATTCTTACGCTGTTGGGATTGCGGAGCGGTGATGTGGTGCGGAGCCTGGCTGGTTATGAGCTCACCTCACCGGAACATGCCCTGCAGGCGTACACCTCGCTGCGCAATGAAAAGACCGTGAAAGTGGACATCACCCGAGGGCAGACCCCGCTGTCGCTCACGTACCAGCTCGACTAGCGACAGGCAGCGACGAGCGTCTGACGGTCCTCCGTTGAAACCAGACCGACAAGTTGGCCGATTTCGACAAAAAGATGACCTAATCGCGAAAGTCAGCCGACACCGAACATCGTAGTTTGGTTTCAGACAGGGCGGACACACCGCCCGAAAAAATGGAGCCACAGACGATGACGACCTTTGTTCGTTCGCTTTTGACCGCCGCATTTGCCCTTTCCACCGTGCTGCTGAACGCGTGTGATCCGCCAGCATCGGAAGACCCCGCAGACCTCATCGAAGCGGCTTCGGTGGGCTCGCTTCAGCAGAATCTGGTCGCCACGTCGGGAATCCGCGTGCAAGCAACCTATCGCGAGGTCATCACCGGCACGCCGACGTATGGCCATCCGGCAACGTCCCCCGTGCTCAGCGTCCACGTTGAGGTTGACGATGCGGCGCTGCGTCGTCTGTATCCCGGCTTCGATGGGATGGAGCGCGTCTTTGTCCGCGTGCCCAAGCTGTCGTCGGGACGGATCACCTGGGAAACGGTCGCGCTGCGTTACAGCGGCCAGCGCCGCACGGGATACTACGCCGACGTCATCATCGACCTGCACGACAGCGGATCGATCTGGAACGTCGACTGGTCCACGCTGTCGGCTAACGGCGTGGCCGTCGGACTCGACACCAATCTCGGTGTGATTTGGGCCCAGGACGAGGGAAAGAACCACCCGGTCATTCGCGGCTAACGGCCTCGCTGGTGCGCGCGGCAACCGCTCAACAGCCTGTCGCGAATAGCCACGGCGATGCGGACCGTCGAACCTGTCAGCGCGCGGCCGTGTCGGGAATCAATGAGCGTCGGTGGTCTTGTCGCGATCTCGGCGGTACAAGATGGTCGACCCGAGACGGATCTGGGTGAATCCAGAAGGCGCGTCGATCTGACTCTCTGACGTACCGAGCAGCAGATAGCCACCGGGCCGGATGGCATCGCGAAGCTTGCGCATGATCGCGGTGCGCGTCGTCGCATCGAAGTACACAAGCACGTTGCGCATCAGCACCAAGTCCATCGGGGGAAGCACCGGCCACTCGACGATCAGGTTCAGGCGCACGAAGTCGATGCGGCGTCGCAGCGACTCGTGAATGAGCCACCCGTCAGGTTCTCGACGGAAGTACTTCGCTCGCAGGTTGTCGTCCATGCCGCGGGCGATCTCGAGGTCGGTATACAGACCGGCGCGCGCGCGGCTCAAGTTCGCATCCGACAGATCGGTCGCCAGCAGGCTCACGGATCCCTGCGGCAGTTCACGGAGGGTTTCGCTGAGCAAGATCGCCAGGCTGTACGGCTCCTGCCCAGTCGAGGTGGCGGCGCACCACAGGTTCAGCCGCTTGTCCCCCACGCACTCGCGGACGAGCGTCGGCAGGACGGTGTGACGCAGCGCATCGAAGGGATGACCGTCGCGGAAAAAGTAGGTCTCACCAACGAGAATTTCTTCGACCATCGCCTTGCGCAACGTAGCGCTCGCTGGGGCGCGGAGCTGCTTCACCAGCTCGGTGAGGTTGGAGAATCTCTCTCGGCGCGCCAACGAGCGTAGCTTGGAGTCGATGAGGTACGCCTTGTCCTCGGTCAATACCATCCCGGCTTGCTCGCGCACGAGCTTGCGCACAAAAGCGAGATCATCTGCCGTCGGGTTGTTCATCCGACACTCCGTCGCGACCGACGGACGATCTCATCGCCCAGCTCGTCGAGCGGCAGCATGGCCTCGGCAAGCCCGGCGCTCGCCACCGCCCCGGCCATGCCCCAGACGACACTGCTCTTCTCGTCCTGGACGATGATGCCGCCGCCTGCCTTGCGAATCGCCATGGCACCAAGACGCCCATCTTCGCCCAACCCGGTCATGACCACACCGAGAACACCTTGCGAAAACGAAGCGACCACAGACGCGAACAGCACGTCCACCGCCGGTCGACATGACCACACCGGCGGCTCGTCGTGAAGATGCAGACAGACGCCCGATCCGCTCCGCCGCACGACCATGTGTCTTCCGGCCGGCGCGAGCCACGCTTTTCCCGGTGCGAGGACCACGCCCTCTCTCCCCTCTTCCACTGGGATGTTCGACTCGCGCGAAAGACGCTCGGCAAAGGGTTTGGTAAAGCCGACCGGCATGTGCTGCACGATGACAATGGGGACGGGAAACATCGCGGGAAAGCGCGAAAAGACATGGCAGAGCGCATTGGGTCCGCCCGTGGACGCGCCGATGGCAACGATGTCAACGCGCTGCTTGCGCCCCGAGGCAGCCCGAGAGGCATCGAGCCGAACCTCGGGTAGCTGACGAGCGCCTACTGAGGACCGACTGGGCCGGGTCAGCATGTGGATGCGCTCGATCAGGGCCTGGATTGCAGCCGTCTGCGCCGCCCCAGATCCACCAAGATTCGACGGCTTCGCAACGCAGTCCTCTGCGCCGAGCGCCAGTGCATCGACCGTGGTGTGCGCCTGTTCGGTGGTGTACGCAGAGAACATGATCACGCGGGGCGACGCAGGCCGCCGCAGCAGCTCGCGCAGCGTGGCCAGCCCGTCCATCTCTGGCATGTCGACATCCAGGATGATGATGTCGACGGTCAAGTGGGCCAGCTTGGCCAGCGCGATTCGACCGTTGGCCGCGACACCCACGATCTCGATGCTGGGATCAGCGCCCAGACGTTCGGACAGGAACTGCCGGATCACCACGGAGTCGTCGACGATCAGGACGCGCGATCGAGACAAGAAGTGCTCCTATCATTTCTCGGCGTCGCGGTTTAGCAGCTCGGCGAGTCGGCCCACAATCGCGAGGAGATCTCCTTTGCTCATTCCTTCGACGCTGCGCATGTCGCCCATCAGCTTCTGGACCGGAGTCCCCGTGTTCTTGGGCGCGATCTCCCACTTGTAGCGTCCGACCAACTCCTTCATCGCGCGCGCCATGTCCGACAGCCGCTGCGCGACGGTCTGTAGCTCCGATGCGCCGCCCGATGTGTTGCGCGCGGCAATGGCCACACCCTCCAAGTTGCTCGAGATGCTGGAGCTTCCCATCGCCGCTTTGGCAATGCTGCGCGACATCTCACTCGACGTGGCGCTCTGCTCTTCGACCGCCGTGGCGATGATCCCTTGCATGTCGTTGATGCGCCGGATCATGTCGCTGATGCTGGCGATGGCCTTGATGGCATCCTCCATGTCCGAGCGAATCGCCGCGATCTTCGATCCGATGTCCTCTGTCGCGCCCGCCGTCTCCTTGGCCAGCTCCTTGACCTCGTTGGCAACCACGGCAAACCCTCGGCCAGCTTCGCCCGCCCGCGCCGCTTCGATGGTCGCATTCAGTGCCAGCAGGTTGGTCTGCGCGGCGATCGAGGTGACGAGCTTGACCACGGCGCCAATTTCCTGCGTGCTGCGGCCCAGCTTGGCGATGATGGCGTTGGTGGATTCGGTCAAACGAACCGCATCGCGACCCATGTCCGACGCCTTCGTCGCATTGGGACGCCGATTGTGGCCATGAGGCCTAGCGCCTCGCAAAGGAGTAGATCGGTTGAGAGACCCCTTCGCTTACCGTGAAGTACCCTCTTCCATCGCTGAAAAAACCAATCGCCTCACCCTGCGGCTCACGCGGAAGAGGAATCGAGCACGGTGAAGTAGCGAACGCCGCAGCGATGGATGAACCCGGCGGTCGGCGCCACAGATAGGCCGCATCGTAGGTGCGAATCGCAATCTCATGCCCGGACGGGGATATGTCGCCTCCGGTTGTGGTCCGGCTGCCCGCAAGTGGAGCCACACCAAATGAAAGAACGGCCACTCGTTCAAGTCGCATGGTTGTTGTGCCAGACAAGGGGGCCACGCTGCGAAAGACCGGTGAGACCCCATCGCTGCTCTTCACCACAACATAGACATCCCCGTTCATGGGATCGACGAGCAGAGTCTCCGCGTTGTGCGCGCGATCTGGATAGACGAACGTGAGTCGCTCGACTCCTGACAAGGTGACGGGAGTGGTGGGGGAGTCGCTTCGCACGTCTGGTTCAGCAACACGGTAGACATCGATGGTGGTCCGGGACTCTGCGTTGTCACCGATGTCTCCAATGTACAAGTAGCTCTTTCCAGCAACGGGACCAGGACCTATCGCAATGTCCTCCCAATCACGAGCAGCGGCTCCCCCGAGATCATAGATCGCCTGCAGCGTCCCCGTTTTGGACACGGCATAGACTCTGGGACCGGCGCTAGAATCGTTGTGAATCCAAAGTGTGCCAGGATTGCGTCGACTCGCTGCGATTCCGCTGGCCTCCGTTACAGCGGAAGCGCCAATCCGTCCCGCCACAACCCCGGATGCAAAGCTTGGACAAGGGTCGATCGTAGCTGCGTCCCGCGACGTGCCACCATCGACAAGAATCGCCCCATCAGGTGCCCCAGCGTCCATGGACACAGAGGCATCTGGTCCCACTCCCAGGCTGGGCACAGGCCTGATTCCTGCTTCCAAAGACTGCCCTCCCGATGCATCAATCCCGCAGCCGAACAATGTCACCGCAGCCATCAGCAGATTGGTCTTCATGGTTGGGAATCACTCCTTTCCTACTCTCTTCTTCTAGCCCCCAATTCCCACCGCGACCAATGAAAGTGCTCTCCCTTTTTTAGGCGATCGAATGCAAAAAAAGCAGGAAGGAGTCTGTCCTGCGTGCGGTAGATCACGTTCAGCAAAAGACAGCAAGGATTCTTTTGGAAAGTGTGATCTTCCGGCTAGACTTCACATGAGATACGGGGGACCTTAGGTCGATGTACCGCGCGGATTCAAGTCGTGGTATGCACTTCCAGACAGTGCTTGAAAAGGAGGAGCCCGTGTCTCTGCCATCGCTGCTGTTTCCGCACGTTCGCCGTCGAGCGCCACAGATTCTGTGTGGACTTGGCTTGTCCCTACTTTTGACCGGCACCGCCTGCTCTTTGCAGCCGAAGTCGCCGCCGCTTGTCACACAGATGACCGTGGCATCGTTTTCGGTCGATACCCACCTGGGAAGCAAATCAGCCGAGGAAGCGCTGCAGAAGGGGCCGCTGGTCGTCCTGTTTTATCGCGGCCACTGGTGACCATTCTGTCGCAAGCAGCTCGGGCAGCTGCAACAGAACCTGGCAGAGTTTGACCGGCGTCACGCAACGCTGTGGGCGGTCAGTGCGGATCCGATGGAAGAGGCGCAGCGTCTCGCCAAGAAGCTGGACCTTGCCTTCCCGGTCATCGCCGATCCAGAGCTGTCGCTCATCCGAAAGTTCGGTGTCGAGATGGAAGGTCGCGAAATCGCCATTCCCAGTATGTTCGTTCTGGAAGCGAAGACGGGCCGTGTCACCTGGCGTTACATCGGCGAGACCATGTTCGATCGTCCCAAGCTTCTGCCGATCCTCGACGCCATCGATCGGGCCGGTGGCGCTCCCCAACCCACGACCCCGACTCCGACTCCGGCGTCACCCTGAATCCATCACAAGCAGAACGCAAAGAGTCCGCACGACCTTGAACCAAGCCGCCTGCAAGCGGAAAGAAAAAGCGTGAAGTTCATTCGTAGGAAGTAAGCTGCGCTTCATGCAATTTCCTGATCAGGTCCTCATGGTGTCGCCCGAACACTTCGATGTTCGGTACGCGATCAATCCACACATGATCGAACCAAGCGGCAAGCTAAAGCAGGTCCAGCGCGAGCTTGCTCAGCTTCAGTGGAACCAGTTGAAAGCGGTCTACGAAGAACTGGGACTTGCCGTCCACGTCATTCCGGGAGAGCCGGACTTTCCCGACATGGTGTTTTGCGCCAACCAGACCTTTCCGTTTCTGGATCGTTTCGGAAAGCCGTGTGTGCTGCTTTCCAGAATGCACGCCCCCGAACGAAAAGGGGAAGTGCCCATCTTCCGTACCTGGTTCGAGTCGCGTGGCTACCAAATCCACGAATCAGAGGGCGACCTGGAAGGTTCGGGAGACTTGCTCTGGGACTTCGAAGGGAATCGCGTGTTCGCTGGATACGGATTTCGCACCTCTGCTGCGTCCTTGGATTGGGCGGAAATGTGTGTGGGAAGGAAGTTCTTGAAGCTGGAACTTCGCGATCCACGCTTCTATCATCTCGACACCTGCCTTGCGATTTTGAATTCCCACTGCGCAGCCTACGTTCCCGCGGCCTTCACACCTGAAGGTGTGCGCGCGCTACAGGATGGCTTTCCCGATCTGATTCCGATTGAAGAGGAAGAAGCTGCGATGGGGTTTGCGGCAAACTGCCACAGCCCGGATGGGCGTGCGGTGATCTTGCCGATGGGTGGCGATTGCACAAAGCAGGAGCTAGAGCGGCGCGGTTTTCGGGTCATCGAGGTCGACACCTCGGAGTTTATCAAGGCGGGTGGTTCCGTATTCTGTTTGAAACAGATGTTCTTCAAGGGGTGATGAGATGGCAGATGAAACCATGCGGAGCTTGTTCTCTGTACCACGAACAGCGATCGTGCGGGAGCTGCCAGACTCCTTTGCGGATTGTCTGAAACAGGAACTTCCCAAGCAGCCGATCGACGTCGCGCTGGCCCGTGCGCAGCATGGCGCCTACACGCGTGCGCTGCGTGCGCTGGTCTCAAGTCTGGTCGAACTCCCTGCGGAAGAGACGCATCCAGACTGCTGCTTTGTAGAGGACACCGCCGTGGTCATTGACCAAAAGGCCGCGCTCTGCCGACTCGGCGCAGAGGAACGCCGAGGCGAGGAGGAGAGGATTGGTTCGGTACTGCGCGATCACGGAATTGAGACCAGAGTCCTCACAGCCCCCGCAACCATGGATGGAGGAGACGTTCTGCACACCGGACGTCACCTGATCGTGGGACTTTCACGCCGAACAAATGGAGCCGCCGCTACCCAGCTCGCCGATCTCTTCCCAGCGCTGCCAGTGGTCTCCGCTCCAGTGGAAGGGAGTCTGCATCTGAAGTCCGTGATGAGCGCACTGGATCGCAATACACTGCTGTTCGCAGAGCATGAAGCAGCAGAGAGAATCCTCACCGCACTGCGCGAAAAGGGAGTGCTACGCGACTATCATGTGGAGCGGATTCCTGACGCTGTCGCATCCAACGTGCTTTCGCTGGGTGACACACTGGTCATTCAAGCGGGCTTTCCAAAGAGTGAAGACAAGCTGGTCTCACTGGCGCGCGCACGCAGGATGCGAGTGGTGAAGTTACACATGTCAGAGCTCATCAAAGCGGATGGCGCGCTGACGTGTTGCAGCCTCCTGTTCTGAGCCGATCCATGCAGGCGCACCCGCTTGCGCAAAGGAGTCCCGGTGTGGCGTGCCAGCGGCGTCTCTCGCTAACGGGGCGGTAGCTCGACCGCGACGAACTGTACACGCTCTCCGCTGAGTTCCACAAAGTAGGCCGACACCACAATCGCTGGACTCATGTGCTGAATCAGTGTGGCAGCTCGCTTCAGATCCTGCCGCTGCGCTGCGGCTGCTTCATCGCCCGCAAGTCCGATCCGCACCCGGTAGTACGCGCAGTCTTGATGCCCGAGCAGTACGACCTGTTCAAGGCTGTGTGCCGTCACCAAAAAACGGAGCTGTTCCTCAACGCCGCGGGTATCCCAGAGCGCGAACATACGGTCCGCAAGCGCCACCGGTCCCCCCGGACAAGTCAGCCGATCGTAGCGAGGCAGACCGAGCCCCTGATGCAGAAACTCGTCGATGTGATCGCCGAGCCGCCCATCGCTGCAGTACAGAGCAGCAGCACCAATTCGCTGCGACTTGTACGGTTCACTGCTCGTGAAGAGAGGCGTTGTCTCGGGTCGGTTGCGCTTGCGTTCTGCCAAGAGGAACTCCTTTTGCGGCACGCACTTCGCTATCGAGCCATATTGTACGTCCCCGCGAAGTCGACCGGATCGGAATCGCGTTTCCCGAGTCCAGCTGTACGTCGATGTCCCGCTGCCCCAAGGTCCGATCCCAAGACTCCGCCACAAAGACCTGTTCACGCTGCCATGCACGCCGGTTTACAATGAGTCCAAGCTGGGAACCTGTACGCATCCGCGCTGCCCGTTCCGGCCCTCTCTTTGACACCAAGGACCTATGAAAAAACAACTGCTCCCCCTTGTGATGCTGTCTGTGGTTGGCAGCGCCAGTGCCACCGACGCGCCCGCCCCGGCAGCGGCAACCGTCGCCGAGCTAAACCAGATGTCCAGTCGCTTCGCGCCGGCGCAGCTGCTCGTCGATGCGTCCCAGCTCTCGGCTTCCGACAAGGCAGCCATCGTCAAGCTGCTCGAAGCGGCCAAGATCATCGACGTGCTCCAGCTGCGCCAGCGGTGGGAAGGAAATGAAGCCCTGTGGGCAGCCCTGCAGAAAGACAGCTCGCCACTCGGTCAGGCGCGCCAAAGTGTGTTCTGGCTCAACAAAGGGCCTTGGTCGATCCTCGACGACAACAAGACGTTTTTGCCGGCTGAGGTGGGCGGTATCAAGATCCCGGCCAAAAAGCCCGCAGCGGGGAGTTTCTATCCGGCAGGTGCCAGCAAGCAAGCGCTGGAAGCGTGGATGAACTCTCTTCCGCCTGAAGGCAAGCAGCAAGCGCAGTGGTTCTTCACGACCATCCGAACCGGACCGGATGGCAAGTTCAAGATCGTCAAGTTCTCCGACGAGTACAGGGCCGAACTGGAGAAGCTGGCCGCGCTGCTCAAGCAAGCAGCAGCGCTGACCGACAACGCATCGCTCAAGAAATTTCTGACCCTGCGCGCCGACGCATTCCTGTCGAACGACTACCTTCCATCCGATCTTGCTTGGATGGATCTCGACTCGCCGGTCGATATCACGATTGGCCCATACGAAACGTATGACGATGAACTATTCGGATATAAGGCAGCCTTTGAAGCCTATGTCAGTATCCGCGATCAGAAGGAAACGACCAAGCTGAACTTCTTTGGCCAGCACCTGCAAGAGCTGGAAGACCATCTGCCCATCGACGCCAAGTACAGAAACCCGAAAGTGGGTGCGCTGGCCAAGATGGTGGTGGTCAACGAAGTATATGGCGCAGGCGACGGCAACATGAGCGTACAGACAGCCGCTTACAACCTGCCCAACGACGAGCGCATCATCAGCCAGCGCGGTTCCAAGCGCGTCATGCTGAAGAATGTCCAAGAGGCCAAGTTCAAGTCGACGCTGACCCCGATATCCAAGATTGTGCTGCGTCCAGAAACGCAAAAGGACCTCGACTTCGATTCCTTCTTCACCCACATCTTGGCGCATGAAATCACCCACGGTCTCGGCCCGCACTTGACCAAAGTGGGCGGCAAGGAATCGACCCCTCGTCAGGATCTGAAGGACACGTACTCGACCATCGAAGAAGCCAAGGCAGACATCACGGGTCTGTGGGCGCTCACGTACATGATGGAACAAGGCCAACTGAAAGGCTCTCTTGGCCAAGGCGACGCGGCGGAGCGAAAGCTCTACAATACGTTCCTGGCCTCGGGATTCCGTACGCTGCACTTCGGTCTGACGGACGCGCACGCGCGCGGCATGGCGATTCAGATGAACTACCTGCTCGACAAGGGCGGCTTCGTTTCACATGGCGACGGCACATTCGCGGTCGACTTCACAAAAATCAAGCAGGCGGTGATCGATCTCGACCGCGAGCTGCTGACCATTTTAGCGACCGGCGACTATGCGCGAGCCAAGGACCTGATGAGCAAGTACGTAGTCATCCGTCCCGACGTGCAAAAGGCGCTCGGCAAGATGGACAAGACGGTGCCAAACGACATCCGTCCTGTCTTCAGCACCGCCGAAGCCCTGCTCGGAACCAAAGCAAAATAGGCCAGGGCCAAGCCTTCACGCGGCGGGCAAGCCCGAGGATCTGCACACGACGCTTCACGCGAAACGACGCACTAAGAAAAATACGCGAGCCCCAGATAAGCCGAACCGACGCCGAACGGAACACCGAGGCCAGAGTATCGCACCAGCCGACCATATCGCTCGGCAAGTGCAGGATCGTGTCGATGGCGATAGCGCAGGATGACGAAAACGGCGCAGCCCAGGTTCACCGCGACCGCGATAGATGCGCTGATGAGCTTCGCCCACAAGAGCCAAGACGGAGGCCAGCTGCGAAGCAAGAGCAGTGTGCCAGTCAACAAGACCGAAATGAGAAGCGGAATCTCCACCAGTATGTCGATAAAATAATGTGCGCGCACGGCCAGCGCCGTATCCTTTCTGCCGAGAACTTCCAGTATCGTCTCGGCAAGTACGACGCCTCCCCAAGTTGAAACCAGAATCAGGTGAGCTACACCCAGTTTGTTCATGACCATGGCCTCGGTTATTTGAAAATTTTCTGTAGCACACATTGAGTCTTTGGGGCACTGGTCGGCGTAGGTCCTGATGCTGCCCGCCGAGATTGTTGCCCCCCGGATGCCCCGTGGTTTTCGGATCAGCGACCCGATGCGACTCGGACTGTCCATGCGCAGGGCGGGCTTGGCACCGTTGAGGTTGAGAGCCTGCTTGATCCGGATGCCGATCACCCCGAAAATTGTCCTCACCATGAAGCACACTGGGAAACCCAGGGTAGAGCATTCCTGGAAATCGTTCGCGAATAAATATCACGACACCACACTCCAGCAGTACTAATTCAAAAGAAGTAATATATGATAAATGCGAACATTTCGACATTACCACTAACCGACAAAGAACTAATCAGAACAGTTCGCATCACGACATTGCTTGCCTTGGTGATGCCACCATTTACCGGCAGCACGCTGATGGGAATTGCTGATTTTTATCCCATGCCTGAAGTGTTCCAGATTTTTGGCAGCTACACCGGTCCATATGTGCTCATCTGGGCGATAGGTGCTGCTTGGTTTGCGAAGTGGTTTTCCGCTCATCTATTGCATCTGGGAACTCTGGCCCCGAATGATCTGGCCATTCAAGGTGGGCGCTTGTTGAAAAGACTGCCATGGCTCTGCTTTGGCGTGATCCTGGTGTACTCGATTTTTGGCGCCCTCAGCGCCGATTTCGCCATCGAGCGAATGGGCTATCGAAGCTATGATCTGCGCGGCCATCTCTACAACCAGTTTGGCCTAATTCCGGTGGTGCTTATCACGGTGTTGCCGATCTTCTTCTATTTTACCGATCAGCTTGGCCGATATTTTGGACCACGCGGCCTGGAAGAAATTATCATGCCAATCGGCGTGAAGCTGGCGGTATTGGGAATTCTGACTCCGCTGCTAATTGATAGTTTTCTGATCGGTTATTATGCCAATCGCACGGGTCTGTTCGGCATGCAGACTCTTATGATTTGGCTGGGACTGTTGGCGCTGGCGGCAGGCGGAACCTGGCTGGCCTGGCGCAGTGTCCGACAGGGTGTTTTCCCATTGCAGGAAGTGCTTCGTAGGCAATCAAGCTTGGTCGATAAAGCGACATTGCAGCGCCTGCAGCCGCTATCGCTTGATGAATTTGGGGCGCTGACTCGCCATATTGCGCAGCAGCTTGAAACGCAGCGCAAGCTGGTTGCCGAATTGAGCGAAGCGAAGACCTTGTTCCAGACCGTGATCGAGAGTGCCAATGCGCTGGTCGTACTGCTTGACGCAGAGGGACGGATCGTTCTGTTCAACAAGGCCTGCGAGACGCTGACCGGACTTGACCGCAGCGAAGTGCTCGGTCGGTTTCCCTGGGAGACTGTCATTCCCGAGCCCGAGCGCGACGAGGTTCGACGGAGTGCCCTCGACGCGCTGGCCAACCACCCACAACGACTGCAGGGCCGGTACACCAACCACCTGAAGACCAAGGGCGGAGAGCTGCGGCTCATCGACTGGTCGAATGCCGTGTTGCTTGGCAGCGATGGGAAGTTACAGCACATGGTTTCGTTCGGTCTCGACGTGACAGAATCCCGGTCGATCTCGGACGCGCTGCGCCGCAGCGAAGAGACGTATGCGCGTGCGGAAGAAATTACGCACATCGGCTCCTGGGACTGGGACATTACAAATGGCAGTTTGCGCTGGTCCGATGAGATTTATCGCATCTTTGGGCAAACGCCGCGCTCGTTTGGTGCCACCTATGAGGCATTCCTTGGCTATGTTCATCCAGAGGACCGGAAGACGGTCATTGATGCAGTAAACGCGGCGGTGGCTGACCCAAAACAAACGTATTCCGTGCAACACCGCTTGCTGCGGCCAGATGGCGAAATCCGACTGGTGCACGAGCGCGGTACCGTATACCGCGACCTGGTCGGCAAGCCGCTGCGCATGATCGGCACAGTGCACGACGTGACAGAACAGCAAGCGATGGAAGCTCGTCTGCGCGCCGCGTTGCAGGAAAAGGAGCTGCTCCTCAAGGAGATTTACCACCGCGTGAAAAACAACCTACAGGTGGTCTCCAGCCTACTTGTCCTACAGGGGACGAGCTGCAGCGATCAGGCACTCCGCGCAATGCTTGAGGAGAGCGCCAGCCGCGTCAAGTCCATGGCCCTGGTGCACGAGCAGCTGTACCAGTCCGGCGATCTGGTACGCATCGAGTTCGTCAGCTACGCAAGACAGCTGATGACACACCTTTCGGAGCACCATGGGCACCGAAAAGGAATCAGTCTGCGTATGCAGATCGATGACGTCAGGGTGGGAATCGAGACGGCGGTTCCGCTGGGTCTCATCATCAATGAGTTGGTGTCCAACGCCTACAAGCATGCGTTTGTCGATAGAGATGAGGGCGAGATCCTGGTCCGTCTGTCTCGCGTTGGGGAAGCACAGCTGGAACTAGACGTTTCGGACAGCGGTCGGGGCTGGCCACCGGAGTCGCATTCGTCCTCCACGCGATCCCTCGGAATGCGGCTTCTACACGCCCTGTCCGAGCAGCTCGGCGGTTCGACTCGTTTCGAGAACGGTGTCAACGGTGGCGCACGATTTGTGCTGCTGTTTGCCCCAGAACTTCCGGAAGAAGAACGGTTGGCGGCATCTCTCAGAATAGGAATCTCTTAGGAGGAACGTCATGACCACCGGCACGATTGCAAAGGGGAATGTCGACCAACAGACAACCAAAGCCCACAAGATTCTGATCGTGGAGGACGAAGCGGTCATCGCCATGGATCTGGAGCAGCGTCTGGCGAACATGGGCTATGAAGTGGTGGGCATCGCGGCAAGTGGGGAGCGCGCACTGGCGTTGAGCCGTCAACATCAGCCGGACCTGGTCCTGATGGATGTGATGATCAAAGGGCCGGAAGACGGAGTGCAGACGGCGCAGCGAATCGTGGCCGAACAGGATGTGCCGGTGGTGTTTCTTACAGCGTATGGCGACAAGACCACCCTTGCCCGGGCCAAGGAATCGATGCCATACGGCTACCTGACCAAGCCATTCAGACCGGCCGATCTGCGCACGACGATCGAGGTAACACTGCACAAACACGCCATGGACCGCCGCGTTCGCGAGAGCGAGCACTGGTTGAGAAAGACGCTGCGCGCTATCGGAGAAGGCATCATTGCGACCGATCCGATGGGACGCGTACGGTTCCTGAATCCGGTTGCAGAGACGATGCTGATGCTGCGCGAGGCGGATGCAATCGGACGACCGATCGCCGACGTGTTTCGGCTGGAAGCCGAGCCAGGCCCAGAAGCTCCGTCCGACCTGGTCGCGCAGGCACTTCACAAACGGACACAAACCTCACTTGTGAGCGGCGCACTGGTCTCTCGCGTGGCGTCGGCCACTCCGACGTTCGTCGATGCCGGCGCGGCTCCGATTTGCGATGACAAAGACCGAGTCCTGGGAGCGGTGCTGGTGTTTCGCGATGTCTCGCAGCGCCGCCTGGCGGAACACGAGCTACACCGCCACCGCGAGCACCTCGAGCAGCTTGTGCGGGACCGAACCCAGGAGTCTGAACGGGCGCGTAGGGATGCAGAGCGTGCCAGCAAGGCCAAGTCGGAATTTCTGTCCGCCATGTCGCATGAACTGCGCACACCGATGAACGCCATCTTGGGATTCAGTCAAATCTTAGAGACCAAGCCAATGGACGAGGAAGATGCTGAATCGGTGCGCCACATCTATCGGGCAGGGCAGCACCTGATGCGCTTGATCGATGATCTTCTCGACATGAGCCGCATTGAAGCAGGGCGCATGTCAGTTGAGATTTGTCCGGTAACAGTTGGGACCGTGTGTGAACAGGTGATGCCGATGGTGACATCCTTGTTGCAGAAGTACCGCGTGACCATGCACTACGAGGGCGATCCCAGCGTTCGGGTCCTGGCCGATCCAGCCCGACTTCGGCAGGTGGTACTCAACTTGATCTCCAATGCCATCAAGTACAACCGGGTCGGCGGCCGGGTGGTCGTGCGCTACGAGATTCTGCCTGACGCGCGCTTGAGGTTGTCGGTGCAAGATACAGGGCTTGGCATCGCGCCCGAAAAGCAGGCAATGCTGTTCCGCCCATTCGAGCGGCTCGGTGTCGAGTCGACGCGGATCGAGGGTATCGGACTTGGCCTGGCGTTCTCGAAGCGGCTGGTCGAGCTGATGGGGGGCTCGCTCGGCTTGCACAGCAAGCGGGGAGAAGGGTCTACGTTCTGGGTGACCCTGCAGCTGGCTGCCTCCGACCATCCGTAACACTTCGGTGACGAAGCAGCTTCCGGCGCTGGTTTCCTTCCGGCGACCACACATTCCGCAGGGATTGAACTTTTCGCACCGCCAGGTCTTGCCCTCCGCCCCGCTTCGGCGTATGCCAGCGCGAGGAATAGGAGGCCGACCTGATGCCACGACAAGCGACCGCGAAGCTGAACACCGATGTTTGGACAAACCCACTTCTGTCTCGCCGCGCCTGGCTTCTGCCATTGGCCCTCACCACCATCTTTGAACTCGGCTGCGGAGCGGATCTCGGTGATACCCAGACAACCGAGGAGGGAATTTTCCAGGCCACCGGCGTCACCTGGGGAACTCCGTTTGCTTCACCGAGCTGGCGCGTCGGCTTTGACATCTACAACTCGGCGCTCAGCTGGAGCAAGTCTTCCTGCTTTGGCACGACGATGGACAAGATCAAGCACGCTGGTGAGGACTGGGGTGGCAGCACCAGCACTTCCGTGGGCGCCATTGGTGATGGCCAGGTGGTGTACGCAGCGCTGGTTCCGTATCCCGGCCACGTCGTCGTCATTCGCCACGATCTAAGCGATGCGCAGCGACGAGCCCTTGGGCTCACCTCGCCGGTTGTCTACTCGCAGTATGGACACCTAACTGGGCTCACGGTCAAGGCAGGCGATGCCGTCCGAACCGGACAAAAGCTGGGCACGCTGCACGACCAAGCGTCGAACACGCACCTGCACTGGGAAGTACGGACTGCGGAAAAACCTGCGTTGTGCGGAACGACGTACTGGGGCCCTGGGTACACTGGGCCGGGCACCACCGCGACGAGCTACGGATACCTGAACCCCAGCGCCGCTGTCCGCGCGCTCCAAGGGGCCACAAGCAGCGGCTGCACAAGTGGCGATGGCTTGTACTGCGGAGGGAACGGTGTGGTCGGTGCCGCTGCGACGCTGTACCGCTGCACGGCAGGTGCACTCTCGGTGTCACAGGTCTGTTCCTACGGCTGCGAACGCATGCCCGCGGGTGTCTCTGACCGCTGCGCTGCCCCGCCCAGCACCTGCAGCGTCACCAGTGGTCTGTACTGTGGCGGCAACGGCGTCGTCGGCGCGGCCAACATCCTGTACCGCTGCACCGACCGCGTCCTAACCTACGTCGAGACCTGCGCCAACGGCTGCGAGCGGCGCCCGTCCGGTACACCAGATCGTTGCCGCTAGACGCCGTCTTTCCGTTTTCGCAAGCTCGACAAGAGAAGGACTGCGCAGATCCCCATGGCGCCAAGTGACAAGAGATCACAGATCCAGCGCAGGGCGGTACGTCCGTACACAATCTCGACAACGTGCTGACCGGGCGAAACGACAAGACGAAGGAGTCCGTTCTCTGTTGGGGGCGAAGCACTCCGGGCTCCTACGTCTACGCGCTTGCCATCGATCCGGCCACTCCAACCGGGAAAGGCGTGCGCATTCCACTCGATCTCGGTCGTCGTCTCGGCACGCACCGAGATGCGGTAGTAGCCGCTTTTTCTATCCCCATCGAGGATGCTCGCTGTACCCGATGCGACGCGTGCTACCAGATCGAACGGGGGCGCCTGCTTCTTGACGGCTTTCGGAAGATACTCGTTCTGCGCAGTCACATAGTCGACCGAATAGTTGCGCAGAAACTCTGTGGAGTGGATGTGTTTGCGAAGGAGGATTTGCGGAGAGCCGGTGCGGGATGCCCCCCACAACACGATCATGGCGAGAGGAACTGCGGCACACCATTTTCGACGCGAGAACCACAGCTCCCAAGCCGCTGCGCCACACAGCGCCGCAAAGGTCGCCGCAAACAGGAAGATTCTCCAGGCAAAACCAACGTACTTGGCAAGTGGCAGATAGCGGAAGAGCCCTGGTCCGAGTGTCTTGGTGATCATTCCCATCGCAAGGAAAACGCCGCACAGACTCAGCACGGCAAGCTGGCGCGCGCGCGGAATGTCCGCCAGCTTTTCGCGCAGCAGCAACGCCAGCCCTGCGAACAGAATGGCCGCAGCTGAAAACAACCCGAGACTCCGGCGCATTTCATACGGATTGTGAGAGAGCGGCTCATAGATGAGCCTTGCAAACGGGGTGAAGTGCTTGAAGTAGGAGTAGTAGCCGGTCGTCAGCAGCTCGGTCCGTACGAGTCGCATCTCAGCAACCGCCGGGACCGTGGAAAAAGCGCACAGCAGGAATCCGAGCGTCCCTGCCAGCGAAAGACGCCAGAGTAGCTGTTTCCTCTGCGCAGCACCATCAAACCACAGCACCCGAACCAGAGCCCACAGCGCGAGGAACAAGAGCGAAAAATAGGCACTGATGTTGTGGGAAAGTCCAACTGCACCGAGTGCAAGTGCGAGCAGGCTCACGCTGCGTATTCCCGCATCAGAATCAAGCGCGCGATCGAGCGCCCAGAGTGCGAGCGGAAAACAGGAAAATGCGAGCACCTCCGCAATGGATCCACGCACATAGAGATCGGTATGAAGATAGGGGGCGTAGCTCCAAAGTGCAGCTGCAACCAGCGAGCCTTCTCTCCCACAGTACCGCCGAGCCAGCCGGTACACCACCACTGCGCCACAGAGCACAATCAGTGCGGATTCGATCCGCAAGACCGGGACCGGAGCCGCCCCCATGCGCAGCGCTGGCCACGCCAACAGATAGAGCAGAGGCATGTAGAAACTCAGGAACGGATAGCCACGACCAAGGACTGGATCCGGCCACCATCTGCCCAGAGGAACACCGTCGCTCATCGCCTTCGCAAACTGCTCGAAGCGAACGATGAATGACTCCTCTTCATGGCACGCGTAGTAGCCCGGTGAAAGCAGCGGATAGATGACGGGGCTGATGATGGCAAGCAGCGCACAACCACTGGCAAAGCGTAAGACCACAGGATCGTGATACAGCGCAGGGACCCATTCGAATCGACCAGAGACACGACACACACCAAGCACAAGCAGGACAAACAACACCGCGCAGATCGGGCCACTCCACGCGCGTAGAACCAGCAGAAGTTGGGGAAAAGCACCTAGCTGGGAACGTACTTGCTCTACGTGAGCTGACACAATCTCGCGTCCACCAAGTGGGCGCATCCGGAACGGCTCTAGGGGTCCACGAACCCCGAGCACTAGTCCGCCCTCCGAATCAGCCACGGACATCTGGATGGTGATCGAATGGGCTCCCGCGGAGAGAACGATCGGAGTCTCCTCTGGTCGTGCGCCTGGGACGATCCCCAACACCAGCTTTTCATCGACAAACAGCGCGGCTTTCGCAGTCGAAGCAAAGCTTAGAACATGCCGACCAGCCCATGGAACCAGCCAGGTCCCCGTCGCCCGCAGCCGGGCCCCCGGTCTCGGTGGCTCCATTGTGTCAGGAGACAGAATGTACTCGACTCGCTCTGTGTACCCGTCCGCTCGCATCACATCGAATCCCAGCGGACCGAGTGCGCGCGCTGCAAGGTGATCTACAGACATACCAACACAGAGGGCCCCGAGGACAAGCAGTGCAAGTCGCAGACGGGGGAAGGATCGCATAGAGAGTACATTATCACAACCTGCCGATCTCGTTGCGCAGTCAGTGTCTCATTTGTGTTGGCAGGGAGGGGGCCCGTTCGCCCACACTATGGTTCTCAAGATCGATCAGAGAGCCGGAATTTCCGTCGAGCGCGGCAGATCCATTGGTTGCTGTCGAGCGGCGAGTCACTGGCTCCTGCGCTCTTCTCTGCGCTTAGCGGTTCGGGTCGTACGTGTTGATAATCCGAAGCTCTCCGGCGAAGAACTGGAGTCCCCGGGGAACACTCTTGACTGCGCAGACACACTTTTCCCATGGAATTCCGAGCGCATACAGCCAGTAGTCGACCATCACCCAGTCGTCCTGATCCTCTGCATCCATGTTCACCATGACGAAGTTGTGAGGAATCGAAGGGTCTGCGACCTGCTGAACCAGAGGCGCCGGTTTTCCTTTGAGAGCCTTCCCTGCTTTGAGATCCGCAAAGGCTCGTCCGGCGAAATATGCACACTCGCCGGCTCCAATGATCTCGGCAGTGATCTTCCCCCCGTCCTTTGCGCCCTTGACTGTCGGGGCCGTGTTGTCGTCCTTGCCTTCGTCATAGGAAAACGCATAGGCCTTGCTCAGCTTTCCTCCGTTGGGAACAGCCAGACTGGAATTGGACTTCACGGCCACAGCGTACGCCAGGTGCCGAGCCCAAACCGCCTGATATGCGGCGTGGGTCGCTTTCCCTTTGGTCGTACCCGGGAACCGTCCGAAGTCGGACACGACGAACTTGCTGAGTTCCTTCTTGCTGGTCATCGTCAACGGCGTCACATATTTCATTGCCTCGATTGCAGTCAGTGCCATGGTGCATCACTCCTTTATCAAGGGCCCTTGCACAGGGCTTTGGCAGAGAGAGCGGAGAGGGGTCCAACGTAGACCCACGCCTTTTATGCTACCCGTCGTTCGACCCAAGCCGCGACTCTTCGTCGAAACAGGCGGAAATCCAATACATAGGCGACCACCTTTCCTCGTGTCTTCCAGATGTGCGCAGCTGCTGTCCGCAGAAAAGGCACAAGATTGCGATCACTTCGACTCCTACATGGGAGTCACTTTCGCTACCCGTTCCGCACCGGCGGTTTGTCTGAGACTCGACGGAGAACTGGCGCTCGCCGAGTTCGACAACGCAGTGTGCAGAACGGCTTGGATCCCAGATCGAAAATGAGCACTCTATAGGATGAGTTCGAGTGTCGCTGGCTGACTGCGACATGGGAAGGATGGGGCGATGCGCACATATGATGATCTGTACTTCATTTCCGATCTGCACATCGGCGGAGAGCCGGGTCGGCAGGCGTTCAACCAGAGCGCAAATCTGTCAGCGCTGCTGCGGAGGATTGCCGGAATCGAGGCGCAGCGCCGCGCTGTGCTCGTCCTCGGCGGAGACATCGTTGATTTTCTTGCGTTCGAAGAGCCGTACTTCAAGTCGACGGATCAAGCGCTAAAAATCCTAGAGAAGGTGCTCGCGGACCCTGAATTCGCGCAGATCTTCGCAGCGCTGGCGCAGCTGGTGCAGACACCGAATCGTGAGTTGGTCGTGCTGCTTGGCAATCACGATCTGGAGCTGGCACTTCCCACGGTGAGGGAGAGACTGACCGATGTCCTGTGTGGTCAAAATGATGCGGCACGCGGGAGACTGCACTTCCTGTTCGATGGCGAAGGCTATCGCTGCTGCGTGGGAACCGCTCGCGTCGTCTGCTCTCACGGCAACGAAGTAGATACGTGGAATGAAGTCGACTACGCAAAGCTCGCACGGCGTGGCGCAGACGAAGAACGCGGCCAATCAGTCAAAGACTGGGAGGCCAACGCAGGCACACGCCTTGTCATCGATGTCATGAATCCCATCCGCCAGAAGTTCCCCTTTGTCGAGCTGCTCAAACCAGAGACGGAACTAGTGCCCAAAGTCCTGGCGGTGCTGGATCCGGAAGCGCTGCGGCTCCTTAACCGGTTTGCACCGATTGCCTATCGACTGCTACGGAGTCGCCTCCGCCGGAGCGATTATCTGGGAGCACCAGAGGCAGAGGAGGAACCGAGTCGCGAAGAGATGCTTGATGCTCTGCTGCGAACAGGGGACAGAAAGCCCGTCCCTGCCAGCCATCAGAGCGAGCAAGATGTGCTGGCGCGATCCGTGCAGCGACTTCACGAGGGAAAAACAGCCCGAGACCTACCCACCCAGTCTGGTGAGATGCTGGGTTACGGTCAGTACCTTTGGGATCGCCTATCGGGAACAACGCAAGAGGAAGCTCTGCGGCGGGCGCTCGCAGATTGGCTAAGCAGCGATACAACTGACGAGACCTTTCGCTTGGGAACCAAAGATCAGACGTATCGGGCGCTGGCGAAAACTGTCGGTCCGGAGATCTCATTCCTCATCGCTGGACATACACACCTGGCCCGTGCCCTGCCGCGCGATGAGGGAGGATTCTACTTCAACGCCGGAACCTGGATGCGGATCATTCGACTCGAAAAGAACGAGGATCTGTCGCCAGAAAACTTCCCGCACGTTTATGCGGCGCTTCGTCAGGGGACGTTGGCCGCGCTCGATGCTGCCACGCCACGGATTGTGCATACCCGACCAACCGCAGTGGTCATTGAAGCACAGGCAGACGGACAGACCACACATGGAACGCTCTATGAATGCTCGGAGCACAACGGGACTTCCCAGCTGACTCCGCTTTCGGTTCCGTTTGTGTCACGAGGGCCACGCGCATGACCATGATCAACTCGGTTGCACTTGAGTTTCTGCGTCCTGGACCGACGCACAACCAGCTCCTATCGCGGCTAACACCCTATCTTGCGGTCTGCGATTCCAGACCGGCTGCGACCTTCTCTCTGCCATTTGATCACTGGGAGATGGAACAGGCCCTGAGCATCCTTTCCTATCAACATCGAACCAACATCCGCGAAGCCCAGATCATGCAAGTTGCGGACTCGCTTGGTCAGGTATTGGGAAGCGTTCCGACGCTGCTGGCCGCAGTCGCGCAGTCACAACATCAAGATCAAGCACGGCTCACACACCTTCGACTGGTTTTGTCCGCATCGGAGCTTGCTCTGCTTCCTTTCGAAATGGCGAATGCTCCGCAAGGCTTCCCTGGGGAACGACACGCAATGCTTCTCCAGCCGGTGTTGCCGATTACCTTGACCAGAGAGCTGCGCCGCTCACCGACGATCCAAGTGAACTGGAATCGTCCGGTTCGCATTCTGTTTGTTTCTGCAACGCCGGATGGAATGTCCCCAGTTCCGATGGAACAACATCTGTTGGCGCTGACACAAGCGCTTCAGCCGTTGCTGAGCGCAACCCGGAAGCAGCTGCAGACGGACGACCTCCGACGGATGATTACGGTGCTTCACAATCCGTCGCTGCGGGACATCCGCAAAGCGTGCGAAGAGGCCGACTTCACCCACGTTCATGTGCTTGCACACGGAGACACGTATCAGTTTGCCGGACAGACTCGATTTGGCATCGCGCTTTGCGAGGAAGACGGACACAGCAAGCATGTTGTCGATGGAACACGTCTTGCGGACGCGCTTCGACCGCAGCGCCATGCCGGTCGCGGACTGGCGATGCCGACGCTGGTCACGCTGATGACCTGCGAGAGTGGACGACAGGGTTCGGTGCTCGTTCCCGGAGGCAGTCTGGCCCACGAGCTTCACGAATCGGGAATTCCCTGGGTGATTTCCTCACAGTTTCCGCTTTCGATGGCTGGCAGTGTCTTGTCTGCAGAAGAGATCTACGGTCGTCTGCTGCTTGGCGAAGATCCGCGGGTCATGCTCTATGCCTTGCGGAAGAAACTGTTCACAGAATCCCCCGACACGCATGACTGGGCAAGCCTGGTGGTCTATGCCTCCGTACCACCGGACTTCGATCGGCAGGTCCGTTCGTTCCGTCGCTACCAAGCCGATCTCGCCATGGACAGAGTCTTCCGTCATATCGACCATTTGCTCTTTTCTGCCCAGGGAGAAAACAGGGACAGTTCCCAGACCACGGCGCAGGAACTCCCAGCGCTGATGCAGCTTATCGCTCGCTATCGCGCGCTCGTGGAATATGCGGCCCCCCCGGAACATGCCCCAGCAGACATGGATGAGCATGCAGAGGTATGGGGGCTACTTGGCTCGATGGACAGAAATGTAGCGCACATCCAGCAGCACACAGCGCCGAGCAGCATGGAGTGGCGCCACACCATGGCTCGTTCACGGAAGAACTACCTTCTGGCGGCGAATCGCTCGCTCAACTCGCCACGATACTCACTGCACTATCTGTCCGTTAGTTCTCTGCTTGGCAAGGGCTTTCCGAAGCGCTGGTGGACCATCGCGTACTCAGCAGCACGCCTGTTTCTGAAACACGAACACCGTGCGTGGGCCTACGCCTCGATGATCGAGTTGGAGCTTCTGGCCATTCTTCAGTTTGAGACGAAACCGCATTCCAGAAACAACCCAAGCGCCGTCCGCCACCGGCATGTGGTCAAACAGTCCAGCGCACAGGATTCCCACGATGCGACACAGTCTGAGATGGAGCACCGCTCTCAGCATGCGAAGCCAGAGACAGCAGCAGACCCCCGCCATGGAGCAGCAGAGAGAGCCGTCAAGCTAGCCAGAAGACTCCATCACATTGCGCCAGACCACCCAGCGACGCTCAAGCTCGTTCGACAGCTGGCGCGCTATCGGCAGTATCTCCAGAATCTCGCCGATGCAGAAACGGATCGTCACCGGTTGTTCCGGCAAGCCCTCGAGCAGGTCCTCCACTCCCTTCATTCCCGCGTGCGGTAGTTCAAGTCGAAAGTTACTTCGCCTGAACCAGCTTCTGGATCTGTGTCCGAAACGAGGCCTTGAACTTGGGACGGTTTTCAGGCCGATCGAACCAGGCGCGATGAAGGGTCACCTCGGCCTCGAGCACCGGAAGCCACGTCTCCGCCAGTCCAGAGTGGTCCTTCATCCGATCCACAATGGTCTCAAGGAAGTTCCACACCATGAACGCGTAGATGTCATAGGACTTGCGCTGTTCCTCATCGGTCAGCGAGTCTGGCGAGCGTAGGAACGGACGCTCGACCGCCATGTTGAGCAGATCGAAATAGTTCTTATCGAGCTCTCCATAATGACTGAACATCATCGACGCGCGGTAGATCGAGATGGAGTAGATAAGTGCAATCCCACCGAGCAGTGCGCCAAGGTTCTCTCCGATCGCACCAAGCGCGTTCCAGAAATTCTCACTCAATACGAACATGGATACTCCTTTGCATCTTCACAATGCGGTCTCGCGCCCTCTTGATATTCAGCGGACTGGCTCAGCCGATCCGCACCAGTTCCGGTACGTCCTTCAGCATCGTGGTGCACGGCACCTGCTGCAGGAGACAAGAGATCATGCGCGGTTTGCGCGCCAGAGACAATCCCGAGTTGCTTCTCGGCACCGGCCCTGATCCATTCGGTCAGATCCGATGTATGAGAAAGTACGTACTACACGGCGCTGATCTTGCGGTCAGTCGGAAGCTTGAGCCGCGAGCAGGCAAGTCAAAGGCTCGTTTCGGGGGCAACGAATGTGGTCGGCTGTCGTCGCGGCTTCTGTTACGATCTTGGCCATCAGATCACTGATCATGACACCCAATACCGCATTGCAGCTCCTCACCTTGGTCAAACTTGCCTCGGGGAAGCGGACATCATGACGAACACCAGGACTTGGACGAGTCGGGTCTTGAGCGCGGCAATGATCGGGGGTCTTTCAGGCTGCTACTTGATTCCTTTGATCGTGGAACAGCAAGCACAGGATGAGCGACGGCAACAAGAGGCCAAACAGAAGGCTGCGGACGAACAGCGAGCTGCGCAAGAGATGCAGCGCCAGGACGCGGTGCGCGCAGAGAAGCGTCAAGCCATCTTTGCTCGGGTGACCACGTTTCGCGGCGAGCTGCATGCGGGGCGCGAGCTGGCCAAGAACGCGATCGGACTGGCCAACGAGGTGCAGAACTGGAAGGCGCTGATTGACGATGGGGGCGAGCGCGAGAGAGGCTGGGTGCGCCCGATGGAGGAGCTTGCGCAGGAGTGCGCGGGGTATCTGCTCCATGCGCTCAGCGCTTCGCCATCGCTGCCGGTCTTCGAAGTGCTGCGGGGGCTTCCGTCCACTCCAGGAGTCAGTCATAAGGTGGTTCAGGCCTGCGGTGTCGTTCGACCCCTTGTCGCCCGAGCTGAGGTCTTGCCGTTTCTGGAAGCTTGCGATCTTCGGGCCGAGGGGCTGACGGTACAGCCGAGCTGGGTCGGGATCGAGCAGGATCGCGAGACGCTTCGCCGAGAACAAGCTCGCCGGGCGGAGCAGGCCCGCATCGAGGCCGAGCGAGCCGCCCGCATCGAGCGAGAGCAGGCCGCCCGACGCAAGGCCGCCGGTGAGTGCGCCAATCACTCCGAGTGCGATGACGGAAAGGTCTGCAAGAATCAGCGCTGTGCCGTTGCACACGCAGGCGTTCGGGAAGGAACCTGTTACTCCGACTCCGAGTGTGGCCGCGGCGTGTGCCGGAGCAACCACTGCACCACCGCTGGGGGCACTTGCTACTCTGACTCCGAGTGCGGGGGCGGTGCTTGTCGGAGCAACCGCTGCACGACGGCTGGGGGTACCTGTTACAGCGACTCGGAGTGCCCGGGCGGAAGCTGCCGAGGCAACCGCTGTACCACTGCAGGGGGAACTTGCTACAGCGACTCGGAGTGCGGCGGCGGTGCATGTCGAAGCAACCTCTGCACCACGGCGGGGGGCACCTGCTATAGCGATTCCGAGTGCGCGGGGGGCGTGTGCCGAAGCAACCGCTGCACCACTGCCGGAGGCACCTGCTACAGCGACTCGGAGTGCCCCGGTGGCGCTTGCCGAAACAACCACTGTAGCTAACCCATGCGGGCCGAGCGCGGGCAGTGCTCTCACGAGTTCAGGAGCGCGGCCTTCACCACCTTGCCTTGGGAAATCTGACTATCGAGCACACTCTGGCCAACGCCTACGGCTGCACCGAGCGTCTTTCCCATCGCGCCCAGGGTATCCGCAAAGGCAATGTCCCCGCCGATTCCGCCCTGCCCGCTCTGCGAGTGAATGGCTGCCGCTTGGTACTCGATTCCCTGCAGCTCCAGCCCTCCTATCACAGAGCTGCGAATGCGCGGACCAATGATGACACTACAGTGATGGTTGCCGTGATGATCACGGCCATTCGGACTGCGAACCTTGCGTGACAGCGTACGCCCAAACACGCTCTGGGCGACGAAGGTCACTCGATCCGCAAGACCAAACTCCCGCAGCCGTGTCCAAAGGTTCGAGATCGCAGCCACGCTGGCAGAGGTCTCGTTGGCTTCTGTCAAGAGCCCGTTGTCGACGTGATTGTCACCACCCCAGCTATAGCTCATCGCGACCACCGGGCTCACGTTCATCTTGAGCAGAACGGCAGCAGCAACGTTCAAATCTGGTCGCGTACTTCCCTTAATTCCAGAGAGGTTGTCGAGCAGCAGCGTAGACAGCTCGCGGGCTTGATTCTGGGACTGTCCGTACTGATCCAGAATTGCCCGCTGGGAAGCCGTCCCTTCCTTCTTGTACAGGGCATTTAGCCGATTCATGTCCGCATCACGGAGTCGCTGTAAGTTGCTGAGCGGACTGTTAGGTCCCGCAAGCAGCGTCGCCAGATCAGGCGGACTGAGCACCGGTAGCACCCGCCCTTGAAACGTGATGAGGTTGCTGCTGATCACAGCTGGCTCGGTCTGAATTGTTCCCAAACAGGGGGCCAGGTTTTTCGCCAGCAGAGAGATCAGCATCTCCTTCTGCCGCACCGCCCCCATGAGCTGCAGAACCTTGGAGTGATTCCCGTGATTGATGGTGTACGTCCCATGATGAAAGAAGCAGGTTCGGGCCAGCAGACTGGCATCGAGGGTCGCCCACGCCCGAGCCGCCGTGTGCTGCCGTCCCCCAAGGTTCATCAAGGTAGGGGCCATTCGGGCATCTGCACTGTGATAGATGTCGGGAAAGTCGTACGTTCCCGGAACGTTCGCATTCAGTGGATCGCCATCATCATCGGTCACCAGCACAAGGTAGTGCGCGGCGGCAGGATCAGCACCTGGACACAGTCGCGGATCTGCGAGTACCGACCGCGGATTTGCCAGCAGCCAAGCAGGCAAACCCGAAGCCAACGCCCGCAGCCCTACAGCGCCAGCACCGAACAAACCGGAGAGCAGAACATGACGTCTTGTGGGTTTCATGATGTGACTCCTAAAGCCCCATAAGAACACTGGATGGCGACGAGCAAGCCAGCGCAAAGGTGGATCTCAGCGCATCCGATGCACTGGCCCCAGCACTGCGGGCCGCATCAAAGTGTTCGCGAAGGATCGCGCGAGCGGCGACGGCCCGAGGATCACTGGGCAGCAGCGTCATGATGGTGGCCACGAAGTCATCGATGGCAACATCGGGCTGCTGACTGGAATACCGACTCTGCACGCCAGCGTCTACAACTCGCTCCGACAGCAGCACGCACATGGACTCCGTTGCGATGCGAAAAAAGGGATTCGGATCGGTCGAAAGACTGCTCAGCTCGAGTCCACGATCGTAGCCATCGACTGGAACAAAGGATGCGTACCGTCGAATCGCCAGGCTCAGTGCAGTGGGCTCTGCCGTCGTCATTGCACAGACATCGGGAATTCCCAGGCGATTGGAGAGCGCCACACAGAAGTGATCGCGCCGTGCCACACTCAGCGCTGAGCCGCGCTCCTCCTTGGTCTTGGTATTCCGCGACATCGTGATGAGCGGCGAACTGAACAGCTCCCGCACCAGCGTCTTCCAGCGATAACCACTGCGCTGAAACACACTCGCAATCCGCACAAACTCAGGGTCGGACTCCATACACGCCGTCGAGTTCGCCCAGCTGCACAGCTTCTGCGTCCACGCCACCGCAAAGCGCGGATGTGATGCCAGAATCTGCGCCAGATCTCGGACTCCTTCTCCCTCTGCTTGGACTCCGTCGAACCCAAACGCAGCCGGAACCCGTCGCTGCGCACTGTCTGTCTGATCGTGGTAGAACAAAGAAAAGGACTGTCGGAAAAACTGCCGGAACGGATCCAGCGACTGGTGGCAGCTGTAACAGCTCGATCCGGGGGTTGCGTGGGCTGGGTCGAGCGTACTATCAAAAATTGGCATCGTGGAGCTGCTGCCATCGAAGCTCTTTCCGAGTGCCACGATCAGCGTCTGGTTGGCTGTAACCCGAGCGACGTTGGCAGCATTGGTCGCCCAGTTCGATTGAAAGGCAAGCGTAGAAAAGAAGCCGACGCGTGGAATCTTCAGCCGCATCTTGAACGTACTGCGCAGCTCCAGCAGATCATAAAATCGCGGACTCGATTCTTGGCTCGCATCGATGGGCTCGATCGTAACGAGACGCCAGTCATTCCAGTCCTCGGTCGTCCACTGTGAACGGAATCGATTGGCGGTGCCCACCGTACAGCCACCGGTCATCTTCCCAAACAGAAAGTTAAACAGATTGACTGCGGTGTCCGGGCTTCCGCCGTTGGTTTGCGTGCTGCTATACGTCAGGATAGGCTGACGACACGTCACGCCAAATGGATGCGACCAGCGCTGGTAGTACGGATGTCGTGGGTCGAGCGTCTGAGCAATCGTGATCCCCTGGTTGGTCGCATCGAGCGTGAAGGAAAAGGCAGGATTGCGCTGGAGGAATCGATTCGACGCAAATCCGGAATCACCAACCTGCACCTCATCAACGAACGACATCAGGCTCATCAGCGGTGGATTGAGCATGTACTCGCGCGTGGTCAGCGCTTCGCTCAGCGGTCGTTCATTCATCAGCAGCCGCCACACCGTCAAGGGGAAGCTGTCCTTTAGCGACTGCTCAAGCAGCGCCTGCACGTTGTACGGAGCCGTCTCATTGACCTGAAAACCACCGACCATTCCCAAGCTGTTTTGCAGGTCGGGAATGCGCACCTGATTTTGCTGAAACGCATTGCGAAAGAAATCAAGCATCTTGCCGCGATGCTCGGGAGCCGTCATCCAGACATCGATGAGCCCGCGAAGCGCCGCAGGGTCGTTGCGTACCGCCGCCACTTCGGACTCCGTGGGCGCAAGTCCCGTCAGCAGATTCTTCACCTTGCCGACATAGGCCGCAGGACCGAGCACATCGACGGGAGGAGGCAGCACACTGTCCTTCGAGGGCGAGATCCCGTTCCACCCCGGCGCGTCTTTCGAGGGACTCCCTTCCTGGCAAGCGCCAAATAGGAATGCGCAGGAGAGCGAGGACAAAAGTCCCCCAAACAGCCGCAAACTGGCTCCGAAACGTCCGGTCGCGAGCGTTTGCAGATACGAACTTTTCATAACAATCTCCTGCGGTTACGAGATCTCTTATCGTACCATGCAACCATTCGAGTGGCGAAAAAACGAAGCTCAATACAACTGCTGCGAAAGGACTCCATGACCTCTCTGTGGACCATCGCGCTAGGTCTTTTGCTGGCATCGGTCGGCTGTGCGCATCGTGAGCCTTCCTCGGTGTTCGAAGAGGGTTCGATTGAGCTGCGGACTGTGGCCTGGAACATCGATCCCATCAGCCCGGGCAAGGTGTCGGCGGTAGCGGACTCCCAAGATGAGGTCGCGATCTTTGGCAATCAGGGCGCTTCCTACTATGCGGAAGGAATGCTCCTTGGCTCGGATACGTCGATCCTTGGCTGGCGCTCTGCAGCGGTGGTTCCCTCCATTGATCTGCCGGACAACTGGCTGCTTGGTGTCGATCCCTTTGGACAGGTCTATCGACTTCGCAAGAGCGGAGTTCTCGAAGTGGTCACGATGCAGTATGGACTCCCTCCCAACTCTGTCCGGGAGGTGGTTGCGCCGGGTTCCAAGCTGACGGCGCTCGCGCTCAAAGACAAGCTCGCCGTCAGCGATGGCACGGCTGTCCACATGTATGACATTCGCGCCCGTGGCTTGGTCGGATCAGCAGGACGCCTCGCAGGTTTTGACGGATCCGAGGTGTTTCAGATCGACTTTGGCAAACCCGAAGGCGCAGAAATCCAGCGACTGTCACTGAGCGGAGTCATCGCCGTTGCCTTCGATGTGACTGGCGAGCTTGCGCTCATCGCAGCGACGGAAGATGCACTTTACGTAGAACGGAACGGCGTCCTTGTAAAGCTGTGGGAATCCGCAGAGGACAGAATCACCGGGCTTGCCAGCTCTGGTCGCGGCGTCTGGGTATCGATGGGAAAGAGGCTTTCGCTTCTGACTGGCAGGCGGCTGCTTCATGGCACCATCGGTCTGTCAACGGACACCGCAAAGATTGTTGGATCCCCGAGCGGAGACGTGTGGAGCTTGGGTGGATCGCAGCTTGTCCGCTTGGGAGAGCGCACCTCCTTCGGAATCGATGAGGAACGCTGGCGACGTGGAATTCTGCCGATTTTTCAACGTCTTTGCCGAGGCTGTCATCTGCCAAGCGGGAGCTCGAACATCGATCTTTCGACCTATCCGCAGTGGGCCGCGCGCCGCGATCAGATGAGGCAACGAATGATTGAGGGGCGTCCTACCCCGATGCCCCCGCGTGAAGTGGGAACCCTGACACCAACCGAGCTGACCTTGACACAGCGATGGATACAGTCTTCCAAGTAAGGCGCAGCGCGGTGACGCGATCTTGAGATCACCTCATCGTGACGGGTGGACGTGTTGCGAAGTCAAGATGTGACCGCGGGTATCGAAGCCGAGTGGATCAGCAGCCGCCAAGGGTGGTGAGGATCCGGAGCGTGTTTCGGAGGCTTGCTTTGAGCGCGGCGGCGCGGACGGCGGCGGCACCAGCACTGGTGGACTGGGCGCCAGAATGGTACTTGGGAATGTTCCCTTTGTTGGCCTGGATGGCAGTGGCGGCCCAGCCCGTTTCTGTCGAGAACCAGGTGTAGCCGCGGGTCACAATCGCCTTGATGTTGTTGCAGTAGGTGTAGCTA
>CAYTGC010000029.1:0-33694 GCA_964437195.1 uncultured Myxococcales bacterium
GGGAAGCAGGCAAGCCGCGGCAGCGCAAGCTGGTGCTCGTCGGTGTGTCGGATCGTGCGCAGCCGTTTGGCCTGACTGTGCCGCTGCCATATGTTCAAAGGTGGAATGCTGAATACGCAGGCGAAAAAGCAGCGTCCGAGTATTCGAGTCTGACGGTTCAGGTGAAGCCGGGACGGAGTGTAACGCGGGTGGTCGAGCGGATTCGCAAGCTCGGCTTTGCGCTGGAAGACAACGGCGCCGAGCAAGCGGGTCTGGCGGTGCTTTTGATGACCGCGCTGTTTGTGCTGGTGTCGCTGTCGACGCTGATCGTCGCCACGCTGAATGTCGCGCACACGTTCTTTCGAGCAATTGCCGAGCGCCGCCACGAGCTGGGTGTGATGCGGGCCGTCGGGGCCAGCCAGCGCGATGTGATGGTGCTTTTGCTTGGTGAAGCAGCGTCGGTCGGCCTGTGCGGCGGCGTCATCGGCGTGGTGGTCGCGCGGCTGGTCGCGCTCGGCATTGATACGCTGTCGCGCACCGCCCTGCCCGACTTTCCGTTCAAGCCTGACTCGTACTTCTGGTTTTCACCGCTTTTGCTGGTGTCGCTTTTGGGCTTTTCGATCGGAATCTGTCTGCTTGGGGCGCTGTTTCCGGCCCGAGCGGCAGCGCGACTTTCACCCGCGGAAGCGCTCACTGCCAAATAGGAACCGCCACCGATGTCGACTTCGCACTGCCCGATCTGCAAAAAAGCGCTGCCTGATGCGGGCGTGGTGAAAAATTCCCCCGCGGAACTTCGTTACCGTCCGTTCTGCTCGGCACGCTGTCAAAAGATCGACCTTGGCAACTGGCTGGGCGAGCGCTATGCCGTTGCTGGCGAACGCGCCGAGCAAGAGCCGGAGACGCACGACATTCCCAACTGAACCGCCGGTCACCCGCCGGTCCAAAGACAAGGAGCCGCCCATGAGCCGCACCGAGACGCCGAAGACCCGACTGGAAGAGATCCTGCCCACGCCGGAAAAGGTCAGCCAAGGAGGCGAGGGGCGCTGCGTGCGATCCCGCGTGGTGTCGCACATGCAGAAGCTCATGATGGGTGGCGTCGGGCTTTACACGATGGGCTGCACCGGCTTTGGCGTGGTCGATCCGCTGCCTGATCCATCGCGCTGCGTGGACGAACAGGGCAAGCTGGGCGCAGTCGGCAAATACGTGACCGACCCCAAGGGTGCTGTCCTTGAGATCACGCTCACCCCAACGGCGGGCGCTGGATCGATCAAGTTTTCCAGTTCTTCGCGACCGTCAAGCAACCTCGCGGAAATCTTGAGCTCCCAGATCGATGCGGTGACCGGGGTCCTGACAATGCGCGTGCTGACCACGGGCACATCGCAAGTGTCGATCTGGACCAGTGCAGAGTGCCTCGGAACCTACGGCTCGTTTACGATCAGGTTTGTGCCACCTGCGAGCCCGAAAGTGGGCGACACCGTGGCCATTACAGTGCAGGGTGAGTAGCCATGCCGTGGGTCGCCCTCGTCGGTCCCGAGCTGGAAGAAAACCTGAGCCTGCGCTACCTGGCATCGTCACTTTTCGCTGCAGGTTTTCGATCGGAAATCATCGCCTTTAATGGTGAGCGTGCTTTTTCCGCAGTGCTGTCTGCGATCGTCGATGCGGACGAACCGCCGCTGCTGGTCGGTCTGTCGCTCGCGTTTCAGTGGCGCGCCAAAGACGTGCTTGCACTGACGGTTGCTTTGCGCCATCGCGGCTACACAGGGCACATCACCTGCGGCGGCCACTTTGCGACCTTCGCTTGTCAGGACATTCTGCGCGACTTCCCCGAGATTGATTCGATCTGCCGACAGGAAGCAGAGATCACCTTGGTCGAGCTTGCCCAGGCCATCTGTGGCGGCTTGCCCATCGGTCAGGTGGCCGGCTTGGGAATCCGCAGCCCAGAAGGCCAGGTGGTGCTCACCGAACATCCCAAGCTGCCGGACTTGGCCAAGCTGCCGTGGCCCGATCGACGGGGTGAGCCAGCGAAGTGTTTCGCACACGGAATCGCGCCGCTCGTCGGAAGTCGTGGCTGCTATGCAAACTGTAGCTTCTGCTGCATCGCGGCCTGGCACGAGCAGAGTCTGCCCGGCACCCGCTACCGCCTGCGTTCTGTTTCCGACATCGCCGATGAGATGGTCGCCGAAAAACGAAACCGCGGCATCGAGATCTTCGTTTTCCACGACGACAACTTCTTTGTCCCCGGACACAAGCGCAACGCCGAGCGGTTTTCCGCCCTCGCCGATGCGCTGGAAGAACGCGGTATCGGACGGTTTGCGACCGTCGTCAAAGCTCGGCCCACCGATGCGGATCCAGAGGTGTTTGGAATCCTCAAGACGCGGCTGCACTGCATCCGAATTTACGTCGGTGTCGAGAGCGATTCCGAGCAAGGTCTGCGCACGCTGCGGCGCTGGGCCCACTCGAAACAGAATCACCAGGCGCTCGATCTGGTCGAGCAGCTGGAGCTTTACACCTGCTTTAACCTGCTGCTGTTTGATCCAGATACGACGCTGCACAGCTTGCGCGAAAACGTTCGGTTCATGCAGCGCGCCTCTGGCCATCCCTTTAACTTCGGACGGGTAGAGCTGTACGCCGGGACGCCGCTTTTGCACCGGATGCAACAAGAAGGGCGAGCAGTCGGAGACTACCTTCAGTGGGACTATCCACTCGGCAGTCCCAATGTCGAGCGGGTGTTCGGGATGACCATGGAGGCCTTCCGCGAGCGCAACTTCGGCGCAGAGGCGCTGGCCAATCGCGTGATGGGTCTGCGCTTTGACATCGAGGTCTGTCGTCACTTCCATCCCGACCGCTTCTCACCTGCGTTTTTTCAGGAAGGGCTGCGCATCACGCGCGAGCTATCGGAAGACTCGGTGTCGGCGCTCTCTGCGATCATCGATCACGTCGAAGGGAATCCTTTGCCAGCGCACGATCGCGAGGTTGTGGATTCGCTGATTCCTCGGCTGCGTAGCACCGAAGCCCGCCTGTCCGCAAAGAGCCAAGCGCTCGCGCGGCAGCTTCAAATCACCATCGGGCAAGGAATTCCGCTGAGCGACATCGGAGACGTGGCAACGCCGCTCCAGTCCGCCAATCGGTAGCCGCGTTTTTCCGATTCCCAAAGACCCCCTATCGCTGTCCGTTTGGGTTGGTTTCGACCAGCGTGGTCTCGATCATCGGCTCGCCATAGAAAATTCCGCGACCGTTTGTGCCCACATACAGCCGACCAAAGACGCGCGGATCACCTTCCATCACCATCGCTTGATCTCCTATGGGCTGCGCGGCGGAATCGATGCGAAAAAACGTCGCGCCTGCGTCCACGCTGCGAAAGATTCCTTCGCTTCCGTTCACCGATCCGTAGACAAACAGCGTCGCGGAGGGACCGCCGGGAGCGGGCATTCCCAGCGCAAAGATCTCGCAGTGCGAGACCGCAGACAAACGACGAAACGTCGTTCCCGCATCGCTTGAGTGCCACAGTCCTTGCTGCTGGATGCAAGCAAACACAGATCCGGCCTGGCCCGGCTGGGTCTTGATCGAGGGCCCAGGATGTCCGGCCCGCGGATCAAACGGCAGCGTCGGAAGTTTCGCGACGTGTGAAAAGTGCCGACCACCATCTTCGCTGCGAAAAAATCGACCATTTAGGAGCAAATAGAAACGGGATGAATCCAATCGATCCGAAGCAAGTGGCTGGGTGTAGTCCCAGCGATCGCTGTTGCCGTATTCCCCTTTCTGATCAGGCAGGCCTTCGCTTTTGGTCCACGTCTTGCCACCGTCTTCCGTTACGTAGGGTACAGATTCCTTTGGCAGCCACAGCGCGCGCTGGCAGGCTCGGGCCGAAATCACAATCCGACCCCCATTCGCAGTGGGAAACGGCAACGCTGCGAAGTTTGAAAAGGTCTGTCCGTTGTCTGCAGAGACCGCGCCACGAAAGGGTCCCCCGCGCTCTTCTCCGACGCGCATCACGATGTTCGGATCGGCTTCACAGAAGTCTAGGCCGCTTACATCGCCATCGTGGAGGTCTTTTCCGCCGAGCTTCTTTTCCGGAAAGGAATCGAGCTTTTCATGTCGGAATCCATCGACATCGGCATTCCCACTGAGCAGAGGGGCCCCTGTAGGCGGACTCCGAAGGGCAAAGGGCTCGATCTCTTCATGTCCGCGCTGAAGGTTCCGCCACTGCGATGGCTGCGCAGAAATGTCGTCGGTGAACCAGGTTCCGTAATAGTCGGTCAGAAACACCCGGGAAGGCTTGTGCGGATCAAACACCAGTGCGGAAGTATGGCCGGTAAAGAAACCATCTGGCCACCACGGAACCTCGCTCTTGCGCTGCACTGAGATCGCTTTCCAGCTTGCTCCACCGTCCGTACTTCGAAAGACAGGGGTGGGAAAGTCATCGCTTGCGGGGGCGGTGACAAGGTGCTGGGAATCCGCCGGGCTCACGCTGATTCCACAGTAATCAAACCGCGGATCGGGCGTGACATTGTGGAAGCGGTCTTTGTCCAGCTTGTAGATTCCTCCCGGAATTTTTCCGTCGCCAAACGCCGAGACATACAGCACGCCGCTTGGCGCAAGAGCTGCGCGCTGCGGATATTTGGGAATGGCGCCTTCGGACAGCGCATGCCAGGTCTTTCCACCATCTTGGCTGCGATACACACCGTGTCCGTACGCGCCAACGTAGATCACGCGGCTTTCTTTCCCGGGGCCACCGCTTTGGGGATCAAACTGCACAAAAGGGAGTCCGACTTCGTCGCTGCCTACGACCGGAAAGGAATCGACGCGGACAAAGTGCTCGCCGTCATCTTCGCTTTTCCACAGACCGTCTTTTCGCGATGCAAAGAAGATGCGGCTTGGCTTTTTCGGATCGATGGCCAGCCGCTCACCGACCCAGCGAAAGTTCTCATTTCCCCCCATCGCGACAGACAGTCCCAGCTTGCGAAAGGTCTGTCCCCCATCGCGCGAAACCAGCAGCGCCGATGGCAGAGAGAGCCACGGACGCGGCAGATACTTTCCGAGCGCCACATAGACGGTGTCCGGCCTGTCTGGATGAAGCGCGAGACTCTCGACGCCGTAGAGCTGCCAGTTGTTTCTATCGAGCGAATCGAGGAGCGGACGCCACACGCCTTGGTCGGATTCCCACCTGTACGCGCCCCCGACATCGGTTCGCAGATAGCGCATCTCGGGAAACTTGGGATGGAGCACGATCCCGGTCACATAGCCTCCGCCACCGACGGCGACATTGCGATAGACGTAGGGCAGCCGTGGCATCGCTTGGCCCGCTGGCGGTGGCGACTTTGAAACAGGAACGCGACAGCCGAAAAGGGGCAACAGCAAAAGCGAGAACAGCGCGACAGACCTCATGCGCTATTCACAACAGGCAAACGCGCACAAGGTCAAGCTGGGGATTGGGATTAGCTGGGAAGGGAGTCTTTTGTGGGCTCGGCTGGCTCGCCTGCGGTCATCGCCTGCTTGAGCTTGGGACCGAGTTCTTCCAGCAGCGGCTCGACCGCTTCGCCTTGCAGAATCACCCGAACCAGCAGCTCGTAAAAATCGATCATCGTATCGATCGTTGTCGAGACCAGCCGGAACAGGTGATCGTAGGAAAGTCCGCCGTCGTCCGCCCTCGGCACCACGACACGGTAGTAGAGCAGCCGGTTGTCGTGGTCGATGCCAAACGCGGGCATGACCAAGCGGTGATTGCAGAGCGCCACCGTATGCTCGGCAAGCTGCATGTTCTGCGGCGGAATCTTGTAAGGAAACGCGATCACAAACTGCGCCAGAAGGAGCTGCTTTTCCCAGCGGATGATCATCTCGGAATCGAGCGGCCCGTTCTTCACCGCAAACGACACCACCTGATTCGCTTCGTCGCCCTGGCAGGGAACATTTTCCGACTGGAGCAGCTCGATAAGCTCTGCAAACGTCGAAACCACCTTGCTATCCATGTCCGCACCCCAAAAGTCGCATCCAAAAAGTGTACGCGCTTCCGAGGATTATGGGGACTCGACGATCGGGAGAAGGCTTTGCGACTTGGGCCAGCCACGCTCAAGGACCGACCTGTGGATCATCGCGTGGGCGAGGCTCGGCCCGCTGGTCATTTGCAAAAAGTGAGGCCCCAGTCGTCGTCCCGCATCGTCAAGAACGGCTTCGATCTGCGCTTGCGTCAGGGCACCTGGCCAGGTGGCAGTCAGGCTGGGACGCAGCCGCTCGTGACGAGGCCGAGGGTCGGGACGAACAGTGACACCGAACCGTGTTGGGTCTGCGCCAATCGGCGAGCGACGCATCAGCAGAAACGGTGTCAGCGCGCAGCTTGTCAGCTCTCGCTGGTGGCGGTCGAGAAAGTCGATCGTCTCACGTAGCTCGGCCTGGGTTTCCCCCGGATAGCCCAGCAGACACAGCGCACGGACCCGAATGCCGATGGCGCTGGCGTCTTTGAGAATGCGCTCGACGATTGGCTGCTCGACGCCTTTTTGCATCAGCTCGCGAACCCGTGGCACCGCCGATTCCAGCCCAAGCCAGATTTCCTCTAGTCCCGCGGCATGCGCCTGCGCAAGGACATCTGCCGTCAGATCAGGCTCGAACCGACTGCGCACCGAAAAGCGGATCCCAAACGGAAGCTGCGACACGGCCTGCGATAGCTGCCCAAGCTGTTTGGGCGTCAGCAGATCGTCGCGAAACCGGAAGAAGCTTGCCCGGAGTCGCCGGTGCGCCGCAACCAGACTGGGCGTCACATCGCTGACGGGCAGCGCGCGATATCCTTCCTGGTGCATGGTGATGGCGCAGAAGGTGCAGCGGTTCCACGGACAGCCGCGCGACATCCTGATGTCGATAAGCGGCTCGGGGTAGGGATAGATCGATGCATCGACGAGCGAAAAATCGGGAGGCGACAGGCCGCGCATCTTCTCACGACCGCGCGCAGTGACCGATGAAACGCCGTGTTTGGGCGCGAGCAGACTCGGCACCGAAGAAAGCGGCTGCCCATCGCACAGTGCGGTGTGGAGTGCCAGCAATGCACTTTCCGACTCACCGATGATCGCGCCGTCGAAGTCGTCGAAAAAACGATGCAGCGGCTCGCCGGGCAACGGCAGCAAGTCGTCGAGCAGATCTTCAGGGGACAGGACATCTTCGTGCGCGCCATAGATGCACAGAAAGCCGCGATACCCCGCTGCGCGCAAAAGCCGCCCGAGCGCCAGCGTCGGCACAACCTGGTCGGGATGCACCAGCGCCACCGCGACCAGCGCCGGGTCATCCTGCACCATCGCCGAAATCGAGCGCTGGAGCAGCGGCAGCGCCGGGTTGCGCGACAGAGACAGACCGACCGCCTGCGCTGTCGGAACATGGTCGCAATCGACACCAGAAAAGCGCAGCGCGGGAAAACCGTACTCGCAGCGGTAGCGCGCCGACACAGCTTCCAGCGCGGACTCGACCTGCTGACTGGCCTGCGTGTACAGCCCAGCCGACTGATAGGTCGATCGCGTTCGCAGCGCCGCAAAGCCAGGCACACGCTGCAAGTGATGATGCAAAAGACCGGCGGACAGATCGAGCGCCCGCACTGGGATGTCGTGGCTGCGCAGAAACGCCCCCGTGTAGACCAAGTCGGCGGGCACCGCGGCGTAATACCAGTGTGGGGGGAAGCAGAGGGTCACAGCGCGCAGACGGGCCATCATCGTCATCATAAACCGCAACCGCTTCCCAAAGGCCGCTCACCGCGAGGAAGTGTTATCGTGACGGTTCGACTGGGCGGCGACAGAGCCGAAGCCGAGTCAGTTTGGAACCACACGCCATGCTGGAAGCAGAACTTGCAAGTGCCGTTGCCATCGCGAAGAAAGCGGGCCAGATCCTGCTGGAGGTCTACGCGACGGATTTTGGAGTCAGTTGGAAAGCCCAGAGCGATCCGGTCACCGTGGCTGACGAGCGGGCCAATGCCCACATCGTGTTCGAACTGAGCAAGCTGTTCCCCGATGATGGAATCATCGCCGAGGAGAGCCCCGACCATGAAACCGCGCTGGCCAAGCGTCGCATTTGGTACGTCGACCCACTCGATGGAACCAAGGAGTTCATCGCCCGCAACGGTGAGTTTTCGGTGATGATTGGGCTCGCCATAGACGGACAATCGCAGCTCGGTGTGGTGTATCAGCCGACGGAAGACTGTCTATACACAGGCATCGTCGGGCAGGGTGCGTGGCGAACGACGCGCGGGCAGACAACCGACCTGTCCGTAAGCAATCGCGCCCAGCCGAGCGACCTGCGCCTGGTGGTATCGCGCTCGCATAGGCCAAAGAGCACCGAGACGCTTTTGCGCCAGCTTGGGATCAGCCAGGAATCGGCGAGCGGCTCGGTGGGGCTAAAAGTTGGGCTTATCGCGGAGCAGCGCGCGGATTTGTACGTCCATGTCTCGGACAAAGCCTCGGCGTGGGATGCCTGTGCCCCGGAAGCGATCCTCCGCGCGGCTGGCGGACGGTTTACCGACCTGGCAGGCGATCCGTTCGTCTACGGCACGCGTGAGCTCAAGACGCGTCGCGGCATCTTGGCTTGCAACCAAGCGGCGTTTTCTGCCGTCCTGCCCACGGTGCAAGACATCGGTCGCGCCGACGGCCTTCTCCGGTGAGCCTGCCTTGCCGGTGGTGTCTGCGATAAAGTGAAACGATGGCGGATGAGCGAGACCTAGGCGCGAAGCTCGACCCACTGCCCGAGTGGCAGCTCTTTGCGAACGTGGCGACGCAGAGCGAGCTACTCGATGAGGTCGCGCACGGCGGCACAACACTCAGATCGGTTTCGGAAGCGACTTTTGATCCCGCCGCAGTTGCATCTGAGACCGTTCCCGATCCCACGAGCGATCACGGAGCGCTGCCGCCAGTTCAAACCAGCCCGATTGGAACGCAGAACACGGCCGGGGCCCGAAGCGATCTCAGCCGAGCCATCCAGCCTGCGCAGGCGCGCCTAGAAGGAATGACGATTGAGCCCGTCGACCTTGGCCAATCACTGCGACGAAATATCTTTCTGCGCCCACTGCCGACGCTCGCTGATGTCGCAAGCGGCGTCGAGCCAGAAGTGCGCCAGATTGCGCCGGTCGGCACCGAGTACCGACGAGGCAGCATCGGCAAAGCGATTCAGGGCTAGTCGGACTCTTCGCCCGTGAGCTTCAGCAGCAAGCCATCGAGCTGATCCAGCGAGTGATAGTGAACCTCGATGATGCCGCTCTGCGGGGTTTTCTGCCGAAGCTGAACCCGCGCACCGAGCGCTCGCTGGAGTCGCTGCTCCACATCGCGCACCGACGCCGATGCGGTCTGCGGTTTGTCCTTGGCGGCTTTGTCTTTGCCTGGCTTTTGGGCGCGACGGACCAAGTCTTCGGTCTGGCGCACGGACAACGCTTTTTTGACCACTTGCTCGGCGCTGTCTTCGATAAGCCGAGCATCTTCGAGCCCGAGCAGCGCCCGCGCGTGTCCCATCGCAAGCTGTCCCGTCGCCACCTGATCGCGCACCTTGCCAGGTAGCTTGAGCAACCGCAGCGCATTGGCGACGGTGGCACGCTCTCGCCCGACGCGCCGCGACAGCTCTTCTTGGGTGTAGCCAAACTCGTCGGACAGTCGCCTGTAGGCTTCGGCTTCCTCGATCGGATTTAGATCTTCGCGCTGAAGGTTTTCGACGAGGGCTAGCTCGAACGCCTGCGCCGCGCTGACATCCTTGACGACGACGGGAACGTCTTTGAGCCCGGCCCGCTGCGCCGCCCGCCACCGCCGCTCGCCCGCAATCAGGACAAAGCTACCGTCGCCGGGCTTGTCCTCGGAAGTGCGCATGCGAACCACGAGCGGCTGGACCAGACCTTGGGCCCGAATCGATGCAGCCAGCTCTTCCAGTCGCTGCTCGTCGAAGCGCTGTCGAGGATTGTCCACCGACGGCAGAATTTCCTCGATCGGACAGAAGAAGAAGTCACGCCGCGCCACCTGCGGTTTGACGGAGGACGAGGAAGCAGCCTGCGCATCCTCGACAAAAGCGGGTGCTTGATGAACCGCCGTCGGCAGATTGGGAATGAGCGCACCCAGTCCACGTCCGAGCGCTTTTCGCTTGTCCATGCTTTATCGCGCTCCTTGTGCGGCTGCAGTGTCCGTCGGCAGCTTGGCTGATTCGTGCTTCTGCTGCAGAAACTCTTTGGCAAGCTGCCCGTACGCGTACGAGCCACGCGACGCCGGGTCGTATTTGAGGATCGGCAGACCGTGAGACGGCGCTTCCGACAGTCGAATGTTGCGCGGCACCAGCGTTCGAAAGACTTTCGGGCCAAAGTGGCCGCGAACCTCGCTCTCGACCTGCTGCATAAGGCTTGTGCGGGTGTCGACCATCGTCAAGATGATGCCATCGAGGGCCAGGCTCGGATTCCACAGCGCCCGCACCTTGTCGAGCGTCGATAGCAGATACGAAAGTCCCTCGAGCGCGAAATACTCGCACTGCATCGGTACCAGCACCCCGTCAGCAGCCACCAGCGCATTCAGCGTGAGCAGACCCAGCGACGGTGGGCAGTCGATAAAGATGTAGTCGTAGCGGCTGCGAACCTCGGCAAGGGCGTCGTGCAGATGCCACTCTCGGCGCTCGGCACTGACCAGCTCAACCTCGGCACCGGCAAGATCCGCCGTCGAGGGAACCAGCCACAGCGTGTCTAGCACCGTGAGCTGCGTCAGTTCTCGAAGGGACACCTTGTCGATGAGCGAGTGATAAATGCCTTGCTCGACGGACCCGCGGACAAAACCAAGCCCCGAGGTGGCATTGCCCTGCGGATCAAAGTCCACCACCAACACCTTCTGACCTTCCTCGGCGAGTGCGGCGGCGAGGTTCACAGTGGTGGTGGTTTTCCCAACCCCGCCCTTTTGGTTGGCAACGGCAATGACGCGACCCATGGGTTTTCTCTCTTCACGAAAAACAGAAAAACGGGCCACAAGATACCGACGAGCGGACAAGTTCTCAAAAAAAACGACGAGATAAATTTGACCCGTCGGAAAAGCGGCCATACCAGAGGATTCTCATGCGCCTCAAATCGCTCTCTGCTCGTCCTTCATCGAATCCCCGGCAGATCGTGCTGGCCGCCGACCCGGAACTGGATGCGATGCTTGATGCTCTGTTTGCGAGTGAGATTTGCCCGACGTGGCAGGCAGGCGGAGCCGCCGTGGCGGCGAAAGCGGAAGCGTCTGGCGCAGAAGTTACGTCGGAAGCTTGTAGTCCCGGTATTGTTCGCGCAGCTTGAGCTTGTTGAGCTTTCCCGTCGCAGTGTGCGGCAGTTCGCTGACAAACAGGATGTCGTCGGGCAGCCACCACTTCGCGACTTTTTGCGACAGGACGGACATCAGCTCGTCGCGCGTCGCCGATTGACCGGGCTTCAGGACAGCCAGCAGCAGTGGCCGCTCGACCCACGCCGGATGGGCGATGCCAATCACCGCCGCTTCCTGTACCGCCGCGTGCGCAAGTGCCGCATTTTCAAGATCGATCGAGGAAATCCACTCGCCGCCGCTCTTGATCACGTCTTTGGCCCGGTCGGTGATCTGCATGTATCCCTCGGGATCGAGCGTTGCCACATCGCCGGTCGAAAAAAATCCGTCTTCATCGATGATGGTGCCACCCTCGGCGCGGAAGTACTGCCTGGTGATCCATGGACCACGGACTTTGACCATGCCGAACGCTTTGCCATCGTGCGGCAGTTCTTTGCCTTCATCGTCGACAATCTTCAGATCGACGCCCCACATCACGCGGCCCTGTTTGACCTTGAGGTCGAGCTTTTCGTCCTGGTTCATCTGGTTCCAGCGCCGTGGCCGCAGCGCCGCAGTTCCGACGGGGCTTAGCTCGGTCATACCCCACAGGTGGATCACGTCGACGCCCAGCTCGCTCTCCAGTCGAGAAATCAGCGACCGCGCTGCTGCTGAACCACCGATGAGCATGCGACGAAGGTGGGTGGGCTTTTTGTCCGGGTTCTTGTCGAGATAGCCCAGCATACCGAGCCACACTGTCGGAACGCCGAGTGACAGCGTACACTCTTCACTGTTTAGCAGATCACAGACGCTTGGACCGTCGAGGTGTGCGCCCGGAAAAACCACCTTGGCACCAACGAGCGCCGCCGAGTACGGAACGCCCCAGCCACAGGCGTGGAACATCGGGACGATCAGCAGCACGCTCTCGCGGCTCGACAGCCCCAGAACATCCGTCATACAGGAAGCAAGCGCATGGAGCACCGTCGAGCGATGCGAGTACAGCACGCCTTTGGGATTTCCCGTCGTCCCCGACGTGTAGCACAGCGAGCACGCGGTGTTTTCGTCGAAGACTGGCCAGCGAAAATCATCGCTGTGACCCTGCAAAAGTGACTCGTAGCTGATGAGGCCCGGATGCGCCGCCGTCGTCGCTTCATCGGCAAGCAGGACGTACTCTTTCACCGTCGGGAGGTGTGGACGCAGCTTTTCGATGAGAGGCAAGAATGTGGTGTCGAAAAAGACATGCGTGTTCTCGGCGTGATTGATGATGTAGACGAGCTGCTCGGGAAACAGCCGCGGATTGACGGTGTGCAGCACGGCGCCAATGCCCGAAACCGCGTAGTACAGCTCAAGGTGCTGATGACTATTCCACGCCAGCGTTGCAATGCGGTCCCCTGGCTTCACCCCGCGAGCCAGAAGCGCCTTGGCGAGCCGCTTTGCCCGCGAATGCACATGACTCCAGTTGCTGCGGTGAATTCCGTGCGCCGTGCGCGAGACGACGTCGGTGTCGCCATGTATCGACGCCGCGTACTCGATAAGCGATGAGACAAGGAGCGGACGGTCTTGCATCAGTCCCAGCATGGTTTCCTCTCGATTTGATTTGCTGCGATGGGGATAGAAGTGGCGCTAGCGGCCAAAGATTCCGCGCAGTCCACCACCCTGTTGTAGCTGCTTCTGCGCGTCTTGTAGCTGTTGCGGAACATTCGGCTGGTTTGGCGAACCGGCGTTTGGCTGATTGGTCGGCAAATTCGTCGGCAAATTCGTCGGCAAATTCGTCGGCAGGTTCGGCAGACCACCCGCCTGACCGCCTGGCTTCTGCCCCCCAAGGACGTTGCCCAGCGCACCACCCAGCGCACCGCCCGTCTGACCACCCACGGCTCGATTGAGCAGCTCTTGACCGCGACCCTTCGCAATCGAGCTGGCGAGTGCCGCAGCCGTCTTGACTGGGTCCGCGAGCTGGAACTGCGGCTGTGAAAATGATCCAGTGATCCGCAGCGCGACCGGAACGGGTGCAGACGGAACCACCTTGCCCCCAGTTATCGTCGAGATGACCTGTGGCTGAAGCTGCAAATCCCCCAGCAGATCGAGCGTCTTGTCGAGACCAATCGAGCCCGTTAGCTGAATCAAGCCCTGCTCGCTCTGGAACTTCATCGGGCTCTGCGTGTGCAGCCTTCCGTCGGCAATCTTGAACTGCGCGGCCAGGTTTTTCATGATCATCTCGCGATCTTCACCGACTTGGCTGCCGATGCCGAGCCGCTGCACGAGCGGTCCCACCACCTGCGAGCCCAGCTTTGCAGTCACAAGTTTTCCGTCGGAAATTCCCATGTCGAGCTGACCGAGCAGCCGCGGCGCAATGTCTTCCCAGCGCAGACCCTGGCCGTCTGCCGACAGATCCATCGAGCCGCGGCCCTGCAGCTTCTTGGCGAGATCGTTGGACTTGAACGCGATGATCTCGTGGACATCGACTTTGTCGAGCTTGGCCTTGATGGCAAAGCGCGGCTTGCTCGGGCCAAAGTCAAAGTTCGTCCCCGACAGCAAGATGTTGCCGCCGACGGCTTGGATGCGCATCACCTTCAGCAGCAGCTTGCCGCCCGATAGCGTCATCTCGAGCACAAAGTCGCGCATCGTCTGACCCTTGAGCTTGCCCGACGCCACCTTGATCTTGCCGTCTGCTTCGAGGCGCTTGAGGATCTTCGGTACCTGAACTTCCTTGCTCGGGGCAGCGTCGTCGTCACCGCTGTCTTTTTTGTCCCCGAGGATCTTGTCGAGGTCGAGGTAGTCCGCCGAAAAATCAAAGCTCGCCTGCTTCGGTTCGTCGAGACCGACGACGTTTGCCCCACCAACAATCGTTCCGCCCGCGACCTGCATCTTGAACTGGTCCAGCTTGGCCCGCACCGACGCGAGGTTTTCAGGATTGCCGCTAAGACTCAGTCCAAAGGTCAGCTTGCTGTCGAGAAGCCCACCCGCCGCCCCCTGTTTGAGCGACGGCACCACCTGCGCAAGCTTGGCCAAGTCGAGGTCAACCAGCGGCACCTTCATATCGAGATATTTTTTCGCCATATCGGCGCTCCCGACGAGCTTCACCAGCCCACCAGGAATCTCAAGCTGCGCTTGCTTTATCTGCACGAGTTGCGGTGTCTTCTGCGCCGACAGCGATATCCGCATCGGCACGCCGCGATCTTTGTCGACGCTGCCCGAGACATGCAGCGCCGCGGGCGTCAGGTCCAGGTTGGCATCCACCGATGCCTGCGACGGCGACTGTTTGACCTCTGCCGACAGCTCCGCCGAGCCCGACAGATCCAGTCCGTCCTGCTCGAAGTCCGCGTTCTGCATCTTGACCTTGGCGTTCGCCGAGAACTGGTCGCCCTTCTTCGCCAGCGCGCCACTTATCCGCAGGTCTCCGTCGATCGTCGGACCTTTTTTCTTCTTTTTGCCGCCCCCAGCCAGACCGTCCGCCACCACCGGAAGAAGCCGCAAGAGCTTGTCGAGATCCACGGTCCCGCTGTCGAGGGTCAGATCGAAGTCACCGCCGTTTTTCAGCTCGCCGTGGAGGAGCAGCGACAAAGGACCTAGCACGAGTCCGAAGCGGTCGATGCGAAAGCCTGGGTCTTTGACCGTTCCCGAAAGGCCTAGCGTCAGAGGCATTCCCGTCGGTTTGCGCAGGTCAGGCGTCGAAATGTTTGCATCGGTCATGTCCAGCGATACTTTGACCGCCGCAGAGGTCGGTGTTCCCGATGCAGATCCCGACACAGCAAGCGGACCCGTCAGATCGGTTCCAGCAGGAATCGACGACTTGGGAAGCAGCGCCAACAGCCGCTCGAGACGAAGTCCGTGCGACGCCACTTGCAGCGAGTGCACCGCAGGACTGCGCCACAGATTGCGCAGATCCGCAGCAGCGGTAACGTTCATGTCGGCGATGTCCAGACGGGCTCGCTCGACCTTGATGTCCCCGCTCAGCATCGCCAAATCGACGTTCATGCTCAGCATCACGTCCGTTGGTGTGCCTTTCGACAGACTGTAGAGCTTCGCGGCGGCACCGTTTTGACGAAGCTGCATCCCGCGAAGCCCGGCCTTGCCAGCCACCGAGAGCTTGCCACTGTCCGGCGGCGACTGGACGAGAAGATCCGTCTCAATCATCGCTCGCTCGAGAGCCGTTCCCGTCGAGGCTGGCAAAAATGCGAGCAGCGGCTCGACCTGAAACGAGCTGATCTTGAGTTCCAGACGACGAAGAACTGTCCAGGCTGGCTCGGGCTTTAGGTCTTTGGGCATCGGACCGACCACCATCCCGAGATGAAAGTTCGGCGACAGCTGAAGCAGCGCCATGTCGAGCGACAGCTTGCTTTCGCCAAACAGCCGCCCGTCGGTCAGCTCGAAGTGGATGCCATCGATCTTGAGCGGAGGCGTCGGCTTTCCCGTCGACAGGTCGTGGAACAGGACCGCCGATTGTTTCAGCTCGGCTCGCTCGACGACGATCCCTGCAAGCTGGTCGATCTGGGCTTGGGTGAGCGGCGTGTCGTCTTTGGGCTGCGTCGCCAGCTGATCGAGCACGTCTTCGTACGACAGGCGCCCGCCTGGCAGACGCGCGACTTGGACTTTGCCCCCCGAGATCTCAACGCGAGAAATCGTGACCCGTCGGCCCATCGTGAGCACGGCGGGAATCACGCTGACATCTGCCTCGATGCTGGCGATCTCGGCGAGCGGCTCGGCCAAGATCCCGGTTCGACCCGGCTGACCGCTGACTTTGACGTCGTGGATGCGCAGCCGCAGCTTCGGAAGCAGGCGCAGACTGACCGTTCCGACCGACACCTCGCGGCCAATCTTCTTCTGCACGTCGGGAAGCCGCGTGACGATCTGCTTGCGCACCGTCGGCCCCAGATCCACCGCAAAGCCAACAATGAGAAACACCGCCAGCAGCAAGAGCAGTGTTCCAACAGCCGCAAGCCCAACCATTTTGAGCCAACGAGCGCCCGACTTGGCAGCGGAGGGCGATGGATTCGGATTGTCCACGGACATGGGTGGTACTCCTTACGACGACGAGACAGCAGCAAGAACGAGCGGACAGCCGCGCAGACAGGGGACAGCTAGTCGTTGACGACCAAGTCGACCTTCTGGCCTTTGCTAACCTTGGTGCCTGCGGGAGGATTCTGCCGCAGGACTGCTCCGTCCGCAGCATTGTCATCGGTCGACTTGCGAATGTCACCGAGCACAAGTCCAAGCTGTTCGAGCTGAGCCTTGGCGCCCCCGAGCGTCCGCCCCCGCAGCGACGGCAGCTCGAACTCAGCCGGAGCCTTCGAAACAACCAAGCTCACCGTTTCGTTCTTCCGCAGCTTTTCGCCCGCGGCGGGTCGGGTCGAAATCACCTGACCAGGCGGAATCGTCGCTGACATCTCCTCGGTGACCGTTCCGAGGCGCAGCCCAGCGACTTGGAGCTGCTGCTCGGCGGCACTGACCACCTGCCCGACCAGCGCGGGGACCGTCGAAAGCTGCGGAGGAATCGCGATGAACGCGTGGACTTCACCGCCGTGTGCCACGCGTGAGCCTTTGAGAGGACGCTGCTCGAACAGCGATCCCGTCTGCACCTTGTCGGCGTCGGGGATCTTCTCCCCATCGAGAACCAAGAGCAGTCCGAGTGGCTCGGTAATCGCCCGAGCCTGCTCGACCGTCAGTCCCGTGACCTGCGGTACCTCTGAGGTCGACACCGGCAGCTTCGGGGTGACGTACTGATGCATGATCACCACCGTGGACGCGCTGACCACGATGCTAATGAGGGCGGACGCGACGTATTGACCTACTGACATACCATCTAGGGTATCAAAAAACCTGGCGCTTCCAGACTGGTTGTCAGCCCACGGACGTGAGCAGGTCGGGCGAAAAACGGCGGAGCGGTGTCGCGCAAAGCGGCGCGATGACGCCGCACGAGCGCTTAGAACAGGATCGGAATGTCGATCTGCAGGATGTGGTACTTGCGGGTGCCCATAAGTCCAGCCAGACCCGGCTCATAGACGAAGGCGGGACGCAGCCACTTGCCACCGGGAAGCTTGATGTGAAAGCGCGGCCCGATGCCAAAGCTCAGGTTGTGGCGCAGCCCCTGGACCGGCAGGCCCTTGTCGGCATTCGCTTCATCGGCGACGACGGCCTTCACATCGGACAGCCAGCGCTGGTAACGAACCTCGGCCCCGAGCGACATCCAGCTAGCAATGAAGTAGCCAATGTGCAGCCCAGTTGTGAAGTTGATCTTGTAGACGTCCGGTGTGGCGGCTTCGTTGCGGGCGCGGAAAAGCTCGAAGAACGTGACCTCGGCCTGCACCGTCAGCTTGTGGCCGATGTAGGCAAGATCGAGGCCTTCGACCATCGCCCAGTCGTTGACCGCAAAGATGACATTGTCCAGCGCTGAGCGCGCGAGCTGTCCCGACGGAGCTTCCGCCAGATTGGCCCCCGGTTCGCTTGCGCTGCTGGTCCCCGATCCAACCGGAATGGTCATCCCGCCAAAGATCGAAAACCGGAAGTTGCTGGCAAACTTGTGGGAATAGAAGCCGCCGACGAACAGGTTCGAGGACGCGACACCGCACTTGGTCAGCACGGTCTTTGGCTGCATCGTCGTCGGATCGGTCGTCGTCGTGTCTTGGCAGTTGTCGGCGCCCGCTTCGTCCCCGGTAATCCGCGGGGGACGATTTCCGACCATACCGAAGCGTACAATACCCATCCACGACGGAGTAAATCGATAACCGATGGTCGGCAGAAAGACGCCGGTGAAGCCGGGCTCATACCGCTCGGGCTGGCCCGCCGGTGCGATGTTCTGCTGATAGAACGCGAACACCGTATCGAGCCGAAGCACTGTCACCGGCACAATTGGACGCAGTCCAAACGGCAGTGAGTATGGCGGTGGTGGTGGAGCGGCAGGCGTCGGAGCAGTCACCGCAGGCGGAGGCGTGACCGGCATCGTCGCCGGGCCAGGAGCCTGGGTCGCGGTGCCAGCGTCGCCCGTTCCACTGCCAGGAACCAGCGGATACGGTGGCGGCGGTGGAATCTGCGTCATGCCGGTCGTTGGCGGAAGCGTGGCCTGATCGGGCGGTGTCGCCTGCGATCCAGTCTGTCCCGCTGGCTGTGCGGCGGTCTGTGCAAAAGCGGCGGCAGTCCAAAAGGTCAGTGCCGATGCAGCAAGCACCGAAGCACAAACCCTACTGTGGGTTCTTGACGTACTCATAACGATCTCCTCAGTTGCTGGAGAGGAGCGTCGAGAGAGGAACCGATTCCTCATCCTGAAGAGCCGACGGACACGTCATCGGCGCCTCGTCATCACCGAGTTCGGTCTCTGCATCCGGCCCAATGACCGGCAAGTGACGACCTGCAATCGGCATCTCCCAACCCTGCCCAGCGAAGTCCCTCTGTACCCAGTCTCGCAAAAGAAGCGCGAGATCTGCATAATATTTGTGACGTGTTGTGTCTCGTAGCTTGTCCGCAAAAGCCGCAATCCAGCGCCCAAGGTGTTCCTGCATAAACGTCTTGCGGGCGGCACGAACAACGGACACTGCTTCCAGTGCCTCTGCTGTGCCTTCTTCCCGATGCAGCGCCTCCTTGAGACACAGGAACGCGGCGAACTCTAGCTCTGCACCAATGTGATCAGGAACCTCGGAGTCTCGGCCCCCACAGCGCAGACCGAATGCCTGATAAAGCGCCGCAAGCTGACCAAGTCCCGGTCCTAGGTCCCCACCTGTGTACGCACGCTCATGTGGACTCACTGCCACTGACTGCGCAAACAAGCGATTGAACTCTCCCTCCAAGTCCGCATCAACGGCAGGAAGGAGTGTCTGAGCGATCTTTTGAAGTACCGAATCGGCAGAAGTCTCTTCAGCGAAAAGCTCGCGCAGCTCGTGCTCATCAGGATAGCGCAAGGCTGCTGCGAGTACTCGATAGCCTTCGGCCCGAAGTAGCGATTCGCGAGCTTGTTCAACCGATTCGGACGTCACGGAAGCACCACTTTCACAAAGGGAGCCCAGTGTTTTCGGCCACCGACGTTCTGGTTAGAACCGTCCCACACGGCAAATCCCATCATCGCCTTGCCGGAAACAAGGTTTGGGTTTGCACGGTCGGGCGACTGTCGTGGAACCGCGATGATCACCGTCCACTTGCCGTCCTTCCACACACCTTTGCCCTGCGCATCCTGGTAGGTATGGTCCGCTAGCGAACCAAATCCTTCCGCTTGCAGCTCTTCGACCGGCCACTTGCGGTAGATCTTGCTGACCGGATTCCCAGCCGCAGTGCCTGGCAGATAGCGCCTGGCGTTGTCCGTTTGGAAGGCTTCCTCGACGGGATATGGATAACCACCGGACACAAACGGAGGCCTATCCGACACATACCCTGGATGGTAGTCCTGTACGTCGGCACGGCCACGATCCACATCGCGCTGCCAAGCCGCTTTCCAGTGACAGATGTAGACCGGATTCTGGACGTCGCCCATCATCGGATTGGTCTTCTCTGCATCACCGAGCGGAATTTCCACCGCCACGCCGTCGGTGAACTTGTCCACCTCGAGCTTTTCATCCAGCGTCGGATCCTCCCACTCAAGTCGCACCGCCAAAAAGCGCGCATCCGCCAGAGCCCGCACCCGTAGATCTTTGACGCTCTGTTTGATCAGGTTCGGGTACGCCACAGTCTGCGGCAGTACACTCACCGAAGTCTCTGTGGTTCCGCCCCAAGCCGGAGCAAAGGGATCGGTCAGAGGAATCTCTCCGACCGACGTTGCGCGTATCTCTCCAGTCAGCTTCACCGGCCCGCCGGATTCGTGATCGCCCGAAGGACATCCCGTCATCGCCGCAAGGAGACACAGCGCAGGAAAGTACAGTTTTGTTTTCATGGCCAGACTCCTTGCTCCTTAGGTGACGTTCAGGCGCACTACGCCGTGCTTCTTGTCGAAGATCTCGCGGGCGAAGAACGGCTCGGTAAAGGGAACCCGCACCGCTTCCTGCGCCATTCCATCGAAGCCAACTGCGTGATCTTTGTCGGCCTTGAACTTGTGAATGATCTTCGGCGTATTCCCGAACATCAAAAGAGCCGCAAGCAGCTGCTTGTCCGCTGGCGCACTGCGATACGTCTTGAGCGCCTCTTCCACACCGGGACCAAACATCTGCTGAAGGAACAGACGCGGCACATGCAGCGGCGGAATGTAGTAGACGTTCGGCTCTGTACCAAACTGCGGATACAGCGGCAGCGCGATCTTCTTGATCCGAACCAGATAATCGATCGGGTTGTCCGCCTTTTCTTCGCCTGGCTTCGAAAGGAAGCCTTGCAGACGGATCTTTCCGATGCAGGTCTTGACGCACTGCGGCTGCTCACCTTGTTCGATCAGGGGGAAGCAACCGATGCACTTTTCCGAAACACGCGTGACCATGTTGTAGAAAATCTTCTTGTACGGGCACGCTTTCACACACTCTCGGTAGCCTCGGCAACGCGACTGATCAACCAGGACGATTCCGTCTTCTGGTCGCTTGTAAATCGCCTTGCGCGGGCACGCAGACAGACACCCCGGATAGGTGCAGTGATTGCAAATGCGCGCCAGGTAAAACATCCAGGTGTTGTGGATGTTCTGGAAGAACGCGCCGCGCTGCACATCGCCGGAACAGACATCTTCTCCCAAGTTCGGAGACGTGTAGTCTTCCTCTTCTGGAAGGAATCCCAGCACGCGCTCACCAGCAGGAGCCGCCTCGAAGATGGTCTTGCCGTTGTACTTGCCATCTTGCCACTCGCCCGGGCCCAGCATGTCGAGCAGCTTCACATCCCAGCCGTGCGGGAAGAAGCCATAGGGCTTCGTCTCGACGTTGTTGTAGAAGATGTGTTCCTGTCCTTTTCCTGCCGTCCAGGTCGTCTTGCACGCCACCGTACACGTCTGACACTCGATGCACTTGTTGGTGTCGAAGATGTACGCAATCTGCTTGTTTGGACGCGAGCCCTCGTAGGGGTACTCCATCTCGCGGCCCAGGTGGATATTTTGTACTTTACTCATGGCCGCCCTCCTACTTGCTCGAAATAAACTCGCCCTTGAGGAACCGCTTCATCGCTTCTGTTTCATGACCCGGCGTAAGACCCTTTTGCGCCGGTCGCCACAGTCCCTTGCCACCCATTCCGCCTGCTTCCGCCCTGGTGATCTTCACAAACGACTCACGCGGAGCGCCCGTCGGACAGTAGACGTCTGGTTCGAATCCCTGACCGACCAGCTGCGTCATCGCGTTCTTGCGCACCAAGGTGTCGGTCATCATCGTCGGCTTCAGGAAGCTGCGGGTGCAGCTCTGGTGACCACCGTAACGGAACAGTGCTTGGTATCCAGTCTCTGGGTTGCGAGCAAGACCGTTCTGGTTTGACTCGTGTCCCTTGATCGATCCGTACGTTGCGCCGTACATGTTGTGCCACATACGCGTCACACCGCGCGGCGTTCCGGGGTAGAAACGGAGCCGGACCAAGAGCCGTCCGAGCTTCTTGTCTTCCGCGGTCGCTTTCTCCGGGTTGCGGAACGGACGGTCGGCCGGATCTGCATCTACCCACACGTAGTCACCATCTTCGCAGCCCAGCTCTTTCGCATCATCGGGATGCACTTCGATGTAGCCTTCGGTCACATACGGAGTCCGTGGATCGTGGCGCAGCATGTCGCCAAACGGTCCGAACCACACCGCGATGATGTCGGTATCGACCGGCGTCGTGTGCGCACCATGACGATACTTCGGCGTGTGGAACAGATACCGATACGCCGGATCCTTCTGCTGGAGCGGATGCTTGGTGTTTCGCAGATCGTCCCACGTCTTGACAACGTGGCGCGCCTGGCGCGTATCACCATCAAGCTGATCCAGAGACACTCCGTACTGTTCCGGAGTCTTCGGTTTGATCGCCGGGTGCGGCTTGGCGACAATCACGTTCGGCTCATAGAACGTCGAGTCGATTGGCTCACGATGCACCGGCAGATTTTCGCCCGACTCACGGAATTCCTTTTCATCGCGATACAGCTCTACGCGACCTGTCCGCGTGTACCACGGTCTGTCTTCGTACGCTTGCTCCCAACCCACGATCTTGGGATAGGTACGCGACAGAATGATGGTCGGAATTCCCTTCTTGGCTTGCTCCTCACACTCGAGGAAGTTCAGACCATGCGCCATGTTCGACATGTTGAACACGCGCTGTAGGTAGACATTGACTTGGCCTTCGTGCACGAAGTGCCACATGTCATGGAAGCGCTTGTCGCCGGTCAGCTTGCCAAGCGCCTTGGCCACACCAGCCGAGCACTCGATGTCGCTGCGGGTGTTGTAGATTCGCTCGATCGGAGTCCGTGGGAACACCGAAATGAACGGATTGGTCACGCTGGCGGTTGTGTCTGGATGCTTAAACTCTGCCCACGAATCGACCGGGAAGACCACGTCTGCGTATTCACAAGAAGCGGTCCACCACCACTCGTTTACGACCACCAGATCGGTCTTGGGAAGAACGTTCACCACCGTTTCGAAGTGACCCTTGGCATTGCCAATCAGGGAGTTCGAGTTCGACACCCAGATCGCCTTCGACGGCGTCGGAATGTGCGTCTTGCCGGTCAGGATGTCCTTGCCCATGTGCAAGATGTGATCGGAGTGGTTCCAGTAGTGAACCGACTCGAACTTCACAAACGGCTTCGGACGCGACGGCTTGTTCGGATCCAGCTCGACATCGAACGGATTTTCCAGCGAGTACTGCGGCAGACCATTGAAGTACGCAGTGCGATAATTGCCAGCGTACGAACCGATGTTTCCACCGACGAAACCAATGTTCCGCGTGAGCGCCGCCAGGTAGAAGATCGTGCGGTCTTTGAGGTCGTTGTTAAAGAACTGGTTCGGACCCATTCCGCAGGCAAAGAACGTCTTCTCTTTGTTCGCTGCGATCTCGCGGGCAAGCGCCAGGATTCCGTCTTTCGGAGCCCACGTCATCGCCTCAACCGCTTCGGGTGCGAAGTTGTCGACCACGTACTGCTTAAGGAGTGCGAACACTGGCTGACACTTCACGGTTTTTCCGTCTGTCAGCGTGACCGTAAACTCCCCTTCAAGCGCTGCCGCAAAACCACGCTTCTTGAACTTCTTGCCAACTTCATCGCGGCTCACGGCTTCCGGCTTGCCAGTCTTTTCATTCCAGACCACAAACGGCTCGAATTTTTCGAGCATCGCTTCCGGAATGATCGTGTCTTTCTGCTGAAATGGAGGAGGCGCTTTCTCTCCCTTTTTCAGAACCTGCGCGCCGAGTCCGCCTCCAAGCTTGAGTCCGGCCACGTCTTTGGCCGCGATCCGCTCTAGCGTATCCATCCGGATCAGCGACGGCAGATCCGTCGTCGAGCGGATGTAATCGGCGTCATACAGATTCTCTTTCAGAATCACATGCGCAAAGCCGAGCGCCAGCGCGGGCGTCACACCCGGACGAACGATCAGTGCCATGTCGGCCTTGTTCATCGTGGCGGAATACTCAGCTGCGATCACCGCGACTTTGCTTCCCTTGAGCCGCGCTTCCGTCAGCCAGTGTGCATCTGGCATCTTCGTCGTGATCCAGTTCATTCCCCACACGACGATGAGCTTGGCGTGCTCGGCCATCGACAGATCGCAGTCCACTGTCTGCTGTCCAGTCACCATCGGGTGACCCGGAGGCAGATCGGTGTGCCACGTATAGTTGTCCCAGCCACGCGCGCCCATCGCATCGTCAGGACCGACCTTGCGAACGTGGGCATCCAGAAGCGCCAGCGTGTTGGCAAAGCGATACTGGCCAAAGATGCGCGTCACACCGAGCAGCGGCATGCCACCACGCATCTTGATGACTTGCGTACCGACGCCCTTGGCCGCTTCCACCATGTGGTGGTCGTAGCCCTGCACTTCCAGCCACTTCTTCCCTTGCTCTCCGGTGTAGGAATTCGCGACGTTGTGCAGTCCCTTGGCGACCAAGTCAAATGCTTCTTCCCACGACACGCGAACAAACGATTCTTTGCCGCGCTGCAGATACTTGGGATCGACCTTTCCCGTCGCTTGATCACGAGGGAATCCAGCTTTCATCCAGTCCAGCCAGCCCTTGCGAACCAGTGGATAGCGGCAGCGCCGGTCTCCGTAGAAGCGACGCACCAGCGCGAGTCCCTTTTGACAGCAGCGAGGATCCCAGCGATGCGACGACTTCATTCCCGTCAGATCCATCGCCTCGCCGTATCCGAAGGTCGGCCCAATGCGGACGATGGTTCCCGATCGAACGTACGCGCGCAGGATGCAGTTGTGCGTGTCGTTCGGCGCGCACGTAAAGGAAAACGTCGAATCGTACGCGTACAGATCGCGGTAGATCCGTTCCCAGCCACGATTGGGATAGGCCTTGAGTGGATTTTCGACACTCATCGGCTCTAGGAAGTTGAACGCCCAGCCCTTCTTGCTTGCCGTCGCAGCAGCGACACCAGCCGTGCCGCCCAGTGCGGCAAGGAATGAACGGCGGGAAAAGGATGACGAAGACATTTTGTTCCTCCCCTGCTTGGGGTTTTCACGTCACAGGTTCACAGAAGCAGCTACCGCGACCGACCACAGCAATAGCGAAGACCGTGTTTTCAATCCAGATATTACACATACACAATGCCTATTTTTGGATACAGAGTCACACAACATTGACTACCCACCTTAGTCCAAAAAGATGCAGCTTAAATACATCTTTTTGGTTCTACAACCGGTCTCTGCTCCCGACAACGCCCAATATTAGATATGCATTCCACCTAATATTGCCCCCCAACGGGCTTTCCACCTGCTGCACCAAGTCGGGCTCGGTGCAGCCCGGTTTCCTGGTTACTTCGCGAGGCCGCGAACGTGCGCGGCGAGCGCGTTCAGAACCTCGGTCTTTTCGGCCAGGTCTGGGTTCGGGGGCATCGCCGGGCTCTTGCCAACCGCGCCACCACCGCTCTTGATGATGTTGACCAGGTAATCATCCTTGACGGAGCTTACCCACGCCTTGTCTTGGAAGTTGCGCGGCTTGGGAGTAAGTCCCGCCGACCCCGGACCATCGCCTGCTCCCTGCGCGCCGTGACAAACCGAACAGCGGCTCGAAAAGATCTCCTGCGCTTCCTGCTTTGCCTGCGGAGAAATCGCAGGAGCAGAGCCACTCGCGCCGCCTTTGTTACAGGCAGGGGCCAGAGCGAGGGAAGCGAGAGCGAGACTGGCGATAACAAGCTTGCGAATCATGGTGTCTACCTCTTGAGGTTCTCTCTCACTAGCGGCGCCTTCTCGTCTTCAAACCGAGCGATTTCCCGCAAGGTGGTGCGGCGGAGAAATTCCGCCACGCGCTCGCGTTCTTCGGTCCAAAAACAGTGCGCCGGACAGTTGCGTTCATCGGAACACACAGCGGTGCCGAGCATACAGCGCTTTTGCGCGATGGGATCGTCGAATACTTCGCAGATCTCCAGCAGCGTGACATCCTCTGCCGGTCGAGCGAGTGACACACCGCCGCTCGTCCCCCGCTGCGTCGTGAGATACCCTTTTCGCGCGAGCGTGTGGACGATCTTGGCCAGATACGCCGGGGGAATCCCCGTCGCTTTCGCGATGTCCCGCACGAACTGGGGCCCGAGCTGCTTTGGGGAGCGGCTCAAGTGCCCGAGGGCGGCGATCGCGTATCCAACCGTCTGGCTCAGCATGTCTAAAGCTAACCTAACGACCAAACGACCATGATGTCAATTGATATGTTTATCTTTTGATATCCATGTCGTTTTATCGGGAGATACAGTGACCGCATGCGTCCCGTTCGACGGTGAAGGCCGCGCCTGCAACGACAGGCCTAGCGCAGCAGCTGGATGACGAGGGTCACGGCATAGGCGGTAAGCAAGAGTGTCGAGCCGATGCCGAAGAACAAGAAGCTGCCATCCCAGCCCAGTTCTTCGGCGGGATTTGTGTCATAGAGTCGGATCAGCCGAACGCAGACCGGGAGTCCGATCGGCTCGCCTGGGGATGGCGCGGCGGCCACGTCAAGGCCAGGACCGACGGCAAAGTCACCGATGATGTGAACCGGCGAGTCTTGGCGGATGACGGTCTCGGAGAAGTGATACGTGCGGAATTCCGTCGGGGGATGGGCGGCAGCGAGGGCAGGCGCGACCTGCGCCAGCTCTTTGTCTGTCATCTCCCGCACTTCGACTTCGTAGCTGCCGTGCCAGAGCGCACGCAGGGACGTAGCCGGGAGCGAGACGTCGCCTTCTGAAGTTCGCAGCACGCAGGGGGCAGTCCGCTCTTCGCTCTCTCGGGCGCGTATCTCGATGGTCTCGCTGTCGATTTCATCCCGGACGGTCACGGCGGTGCGGTGGAAAAGGACAGGGTGGCCCTGGCTCGACCACAGCGGCTTGGGGGAATGAAGGGTGCCAGAGATCAGTCGACGACCGGGCGCAAGCTGGGTCTTTTGCGGCCACTCATCACGAAGGAACCGAGTGAGCCGAAGTGCTCCCCGTACGCCGAACCGGCCACTGCCCCACAAGAACTGCAGAAAGAACGCCGCGAGACAGACCGAGAACGCATCGATGAAGCCAGCGCCCCCAGTCATGGTGCCTTTCCAATGTCTTGATCCGTTGCGCGCAGCTTGTCGGCCAGCTGCCGGGATGGCAGCCAAGCGAACACCCCGAGGGTCAGAAGCCCAACCAACGCCACACACAAAAGGTCGTAAACCGCCTGCAGGGGGTCCGGTCCAGGGACGGGGCGCAGCAGCCCATCGCCGACCAAGTCGTTCGCGTGCCGAAGCAAGGCCGCGCCCAACACGCAATCTAGGACCAGAAGGACCAGCAACAACGTCGATCGCGCCCAGTCCGAAGCCTTCATTCGCAGCAATGGTATCCCCTTTGGGGCGGGAAGTGCGGATGGTTGCATGTGGCCAGGGCGATCGTACGAGCAGGCATTGATCGCGATCGGACACCGAGTCGGTTTGCCAAAACGCCGGACCCACGACGGAACCATTGCGCTTGACTTGCCGATCAAGTTTGGATTGGCTACCCAGCGCAGCTTCGACGAGCGCAGCGCTTGCGCGACGGTCGCGTGAAAGGATCAACCTATGACTTGGAAAGAATCGGTACGCACACTCGTCCGCGCGCTTCATGAGAACCCAAGCGTCGCGGTGTTCGATGTGCGCATTGGCGAGTCGGCGCAAGAGGACGAGATCGCGCTTTTGCACAAGCGACTCGGCTTCGAACTGGATCCGCGCTTCCTCGAGTATTTTCGCCAGTGCAACGGTGTCCGGCTGCGCTGGATCGAGCTGCTTGGCGACCGTCCCGACGATCTTACCGCGACGTTTTTCGAACATCACAGCGCTGGCATGAACTGCGGCTCGATCAACATTCCAGCCCTCGCGGATCTGTTTCCGCAGACGATGGACTATCGATTCAATCGCGAGGACAACTTCGTCGTCGATGAGCACAGGCTCCCGCTCCTCGGTGGCTACTGCGAAGGGACGCTGCGGGATCGTCTGAGACCGCTCGATGACTACCTACAGAGCGAGAGCGACAGCAGCTTCTACAACGTCGCTCTCATCGCGGATTCCCGATACCCGGATCCTGTCTGCATCATGACGGAGGACTATTCTGCGGCGCTATCGGACTGCTCACCTATGCGAGCGCGCGCCTACCTGGATTTCGTGGTAGCAAGCTGCGGGCTCACACGCGCCCGTCGGGTGTGTCTGAAGCCCTTCGGCTACGAAGGAGACCATCCACTCGTGGAGAGCGTGCCCCGGTTCGCGAAGGATGAAGAGGAGTTCCTGCGCTATCTGCTCGATCAACTCCCATTGGAAAGGAATCGAGAAATCGCCAGAGCCTTCGAGTCCGCCCGCACCTAAGCCCACGGTCTGCGGGAGCCGAAGCCCTCTTCGATCCATAATGAGCGAAGATGCCAAAGCGCGTCCGCTCAGCCACAGAGTCCCAGCCAGAGCCGCCCGCTTCCTGCGCCGCCTGCGCTGAGCTGGGGATGCGCTTCCACTTCAGCTTTCCAGAGGACCCGTCGGCCCCGCATCCGGCGTCGTTTGCGCACCTTGGCAACGTGGCGCACTCGATCATCAGCTTTCGGGATGAGCTGGTTCGCTGTGATGTCTGCCACGCGTACTTTGCCTGGAATCGGATGTGGGACAATGATGTCTACAGTACGCCGCTCGACTACGTTGATATTTATCGACTGACTCCCCAGGAAGCGAAGGAATGGCTGCAGCGAGAGAAGCGCTGGGCCCAAAAGGAACGCGCTGCAGAGAGGAGAGAGATCCGAAAGCTAAGGAATCTGTGGGCTGACGAAGTCGGAAAGCTGGACGTCGATGAGCGCGCGATCTTCGATTTTCTCGTCGAAAAACGGTCACGCGGCGAGGTTGGCGAAAAGATCAAGGCGGCGTGCGGGGTCGAAGATCCTGCTGCGATGTGGAAAGCACTGGCGTCGCTTCAGCAGAAAAACATCGTGCGAAGGAGCCAGGATTCGACGAGTCGGGAACACGCGAGCTATCAGGTCTCGGCCTGGAAACACAACCTTCCGGGCCCAGCACCGACGCCCGAAATCGATACACCCGCGCCGTCCGGTCCCAAGGGAGAGCTCCGACGTTGTCCGAAGTGCGGTGCCGATGGGTTTCATCGGGAATTCGGAGCCACGCCGGACGGAGCGCCTTTCGCCAGCGATCACTGTGCCAAGTGTGGCGAGCTCCTCACGTGGTACGATGAATGGAGTCTTCCCGACGAGTAAGGAGGTCAAGCTGCGTCACAAAAGGGGACAGCTGGCGGAGCGAAACTGGCTGGCGGAAGGAAAGCAGTTCCTGCGCAAAGACGATCTGATCAACGCGCTCAGCTCGTTCCGAAACGCACTGCGGCAAAATGTCCGCGATGTGGATGCTCACCTTGGCCTCGCGCAGGCTCTGCAGCGGCAGCAGTCGCGCCACGCCGCATGGGTGGCGTATCGCGCGGCACTGCGCTTCGCCAAGCAGCAGGGACGACCAAAAGAGGAGCTTCAAGATTTGCAAAATTCCATCTCGCAGCTGCGGCACGAGATGGACTTCGCTTATCTGCGCCTTGGCTATACCCACCTGACCAATGCTGTGTATCGCCACGACGCAGCGCGGCTTCGGCACTTCCTTGCGCAAGGCGAAGATGTGAATGGCAAGGACAGCTACCAAACGACGCCGCTTCTGGCTGCGGCGCGGCATGGCCACCTGGATCTCTGCGAAATCCTCATTGCAGAGGGTGCCGACGTCAACCTGTGTGGCGTTCGGCAGCAGTCGCCGCTGATGGAAGCCGTGGCGGGCAAGAGCGAGGCCATCGTGGAGCTGCTTTTGGCCCATGGCGCAGAGCCGCGACATGTGGCCGACGGACGACACACCGCGCTGTGGGAAGCCATCTTTACCGTCAACAGTCCAGCGATGGTGCGCCGTCTGCTCGCTGCTGGCGTCTCTGCATCTGAAGCGTATGACAGCGGTGAAACCGCCCTTCTGCTCGCTGCGCACTACGATCGGCGCGAGATCATCGACATCTTGCTGAACGCTTTTGCAGACCCGCGGGCATGTACACGCGACCAGAACACGCTCCTTCACTTGGCAAGCTATCATCGAGATGTGGAGCTGGCGCGGCGTCTCCTCCTGCTCGGACTTGATGTCAACGCGGGCAACAGCTACGGCCAGACCCCGCTCATTCAGGCCGCCGAGCAGGACTGTCTGGAGCTTGTGCAGCTACTCCTTGCGCATGGTGCAGACGTAAGCAAAAAGACGCAGTATGGCGCTTCCGCACTGCAAGCCGCGCGTCGCCATCAGCATCCCAACGACGTCGAGATGCGGATGCAGAGCCCGCTCGTCAAACTGTTGCTGGAAGCAGGAGCCACGGACTGATGCCAGTACCGACTTGGGAACATACCATCAGCGACCAGCCGAGATTGGCTCCATCTGACTACGCCAAGCTTGATCCGTGTGTGCCGCAGAAACCGAAGGCCGACTGGCACAACAACCGCTACATTGGCTCGGGCTTTCTGGTAAGCGATCTGATTCCTGGCGTGTGGTGGTATCAGGAGACGCGTCGCTGCGGCCACTGCCAGAGCCGAAAAACGCTGTGCATCTACCTTCTCAACGACGTGCACCAGTTCTCCACCAACGTAACGCTCGAGATCGTCTGTCTACACTGCGAAAAGTACACCCAGTATGAGGGATCTGACTGAGCGCGTCTGCTTGCCTTCACGATGCGAAGGATCAGCGCTCGCGACTCTAACGTGGAAGGGTTGAGACTTTGGCACTTGCCTGTCCAGCACTTCTCGCGAAGTCTTGGGCAACGGGCAATCCCTGGTAGGATGTCGGTATGCGAAAGTGCCTCCAGATTTTGTCTCTGCTTGCGGGTCTCACGGCTTGTACGCGAACAGCCACAACCTCCGATGGCACAGCGATCGATGCATCTAGCAGCGCAGATGATTTGGGAATCAGCAGCAATGAAGACGCCCGGCCCAGCTGCGGAAAAGCGCTGCAGGCCCCGCAGACGGAGCTGCGTCCTGTGGCAGGAGAGTTGTTCTACGCCCAATGGGGGCTAGGTGGACTCGCGATGGGAGAGTCTGCGCTCGTCGTTGCACCGAACGGTCAACAGGTTCTGATCGACGTTGGGAACAACTCGCATGCCGCAGACATTGCGGCCGCGATCCAGCGATATACGGGCGGCTCTGTCATCGATGACATCGTCATCACGCACTACCACGCAGATCACGGAGATGGTCTTGATGGACTCCTCCGCAGAATCACACTGCGCGGTCACATCATTCACCGTGGGCGAACCGACAACACCGCCGCAGCAAATCAGACCACCTTGCAAAGTGTCTGCTCTCTCGCTGAGCGCACTGGCAAAGGGGCCCTGGAGTTATGTCAAGCAGATGGAACTGTGTCGTGCGATCCCAGCACCTGGGGAGGAACCCGGCCTGCGAGGGATTGTGGCGGAACCACTGCCGCGCAACGAGTCTGGGGTCCAACTTCGGGAATGGACTTCGTTGCAGCAAACGGACGAGTGGGTCCAAACAATTACGCCACCTCTGTGATGCCAATACAGACGACGGATTCAAACGGAGAGAATGCACGCAGTGTGGTGGCCATCCTCCGCCACGGAGCCTTTCACATGCTGGTCGCGGGCGATCTCACCGGAGGAGGATCGAACACAGATGCGGTCGAAGGATATTATTCATCAAAAATTCCTCTTATTTCGCCAACTCTGGGAGTCGATGTACTGCACGCAGGCCATCACGGTCGAAACACGTCCTCTTCACAACCATGGGTGGACCGTTGGCTACCTGCCGATGGCCGAGCACGCAACGCGGTGATGGGAATCAGCACGGCACACGTTGGCTCGCCACATTCCGAAGTGCTCCAGACCATTGGCAACGCACAGCGTCTAGGAACCGGAAGCATGTGGACCACGCGCATCTCGCTGGGTGGTGCCAATCACCCTGCCCTGCGCTCGGCGGACGGAGGTCACATTCTGATTGCAACCCAGCAGCAAGGGGCGAGCTACGTCATCCAATCTGTCTCTGGAAGTGGCGCTGTGATCTCGAGTTCCGCTTACTACAGTGTCCGTAGCTGTGACTGATAGATCGTGCCCCATTTGCACTGTGATCGTGCCAATTGTCCCCCTCTCAAGCGGTGCGCGCGATCGTGCGTCGCTTCGGCCCGCCTAGCTCGCGCTGATGCAGAGCTCGAGGCGATTCACGACAAGAGAGTTCGAGCTGCCACCCGCCTTGATGCGCAGGAGAATGCCGCGATCACTCGGTGCGATCGCTGTGGTGACGTCGCCGGAATACCAGCGATAAGGCGCCACGTTGCTGACGTAGTTTAGGGGCGTCGCGCCGCTGCCCGTGAAGGTCATCCAGTTGAAGCTGCCGCTCGATCCTGTGGAATAGGAGCGACCCCAGATGGACAGACTGGCACTGGTGATACGCGGGACGCCCACGGTGCTCAACTCGACATCGATAAAGCTGCTGGAGTCGAGTTGAAGTCCGCCGCTGCCGAGAAACGGATCAACGAACTTCGGGGTGAAGCCGATGCTGTAGCCGTACACGCCCACCTTCCATCGGGTCTTGTCCGGCAGACCGTGGCTGTCGTAGCTGACGGTTGCACGGCCTCCGCTGTCGGTCCAGTGGACCAGGAACGCCGTCGCTCCGCTGGCACCAGACACGCACGGACCGCCGGTGATCGGGCCCGTCGGGGAAAGATCGGGAGGAACGGTCAAGTCTGGTGGCGTCGTGAGGTCAGGCCAGGCCGTGAGATCCGACAAGACCGTGAGATCGCGCGGCATCGCCAAGTCTTGGGGCTTGCCAAAGTCCGTCGAGCCATCCGTCACTTCGCTTCGCAGGTCGGGCTCGGAAACCACCGTCGACAGGTCGCGAGGTGGACGCACCGACCCGTCGCCCGGCGGGCTCATGTAGCCACCTTTCGAGCAGCCTGACACAAGTTGAAGCGACAGCATCAGCGATGAGGCAGCAGCAAAAAACCACCGCCCGCCCGCAACACCACGCGCATCGATTCGATTCATTTTTTTGACAGCACAGGACGTCACCACGGCATCACCCAGGCGTCTTGTACGATCTCTGCGGGTTTTGCACTACGGAATTCGGGTCGCGATCTTTATGGGGAGGCGAAGTCCTCCATGGCGGTCCATCCTCGTTGACTTCGCGCCAGAAGGAGTGCTCTTGTGGAGACATGCGGACTCCGCTTGCGCTCGTGATGGTTCCCCTTTTGTCGCTCGGCTGTAGCTTGTCTTCCGTCGAGCCAGACCCATTCCAGAGTGGCACGCCAGCCGAAAACAATCCGGCTTTCCACGCTCGCCTGTTGGAAATTGCTAGCACCTATCAAAGCTATGCCCGCGTCGATGACGAGCTACACTGGGCACCTTTTTTGTGTCGGCAGCCGATGCCGAGTTTTCCCCGCCGGAGCATGAGCACAGCCATCGACACGCATGGGCGCAAGCTGTACTTCGTATACGCCAAAGACCGCGCCGCCTACCTGAGTCGCGAAGGCAAGACACCCGCGTTTGTCGGTCAAGCGGTGGTCAAGGAAGCATTCACGGCGGAAGAAGTTCCGCTCAGCACGCCGTACGACAAGTTGCAGTCGCCGGTCCGCTACATTCAGGAAGGCGACAAGCTGTTCCACGCCAAGGATCCTGCCGGTCTGTTCCTCATGTTTCGCACGGATTCCAACACGCCGGGAACCGATTCAGGCTGGGTCTACGGAACCATCGCTCCCGACGGAAAAACGGTGACATCGGCAGGTACCGTGCAGTCTTGTATGCGCTGCCACAAAGACGCGAAGTACGAGCGCTTGTTCGGAATGAACTACAGCGGCGCATAGTTGCTTTCGTGGTCCGAACGCGGGGCCGATCTGCGTGTGCTCCTGTTCCGTGAACTCATCCCCAAAAGACCCACGAGGAAGGAAGCCACGGCTGGCCCTAGAACGAGTACCGCAGACCGCCAGAACCTTGGAATGCCTGAATTGGGTACGGA
>CAYTGC010000030.1:0-32434 GCA_964437195.1 uncultured Myxococcales bacterium
CGCGGGCCAAGGTTTTGCACAAAGTGCTGGGCCGAACGATGGTCGACTGTTCGCTTGCGCTTCTGCGGCCCCTTGGGGTGTCAGGAACCGCGCTGGTTCTTGGGCATCAGGCAGACTTGGTGGAATCGTCGGTGCGCCTGTCGGGCATTGATGTTCCCGGTCTGCGGATTGCGATCCAAACAGAACAGCGTGGCACAGCGGATGCGGTGCGATCGGCGCTGCCGGTGCTGCCCGAGCTTGCGGAAGTGGGCGGCAGAGTGCTCATTCTGTATGGCGACACACCGCTGCTGACCATTGACAGACTGCGGGCGCTGCTGACCCAAACGAAGGGCAAGCTGGGACTTTTGTCGACGATTTTGCCTGACCCGCATGGCTATGGTCGGCTGATCCGCACCGACGGGAAGGCGACAGCGATTGTGGAACACAAAGACTGCACGGCGGATCAGCTCGCGGTCTGCGAAGTCAATGCGGGCATCTATGCCGTCGATGCCAAGTTCCTGCTCGATTCTCTGTCGCACGTTCGCAAAAGCGCCGCCACCCGGGAATTTTATCTGACGGCTCTTGTCGAGATGGCGGTCGCACACGGCGAGGAAGTGACCGTGATCGTGGCGCCACCAGAAGAAGTGATGGGCGTCAACGACCGGGCCGATCTGGCCGTCGCCGAGCGCCACATGCGCGAGCGACTAAACCATGCCCACATGCTGGCGGGAGTGACGCTGCACGATCCCTTGACGACGACCATTGACGCGGATGTGCAGCTCGGTCGAGACGTCGAGATTTACCCAGGTGTCCAGCTGCGCGGCAAGACCAAGATCGGTGAAGGTACGGTGATCGATCAGGGCTGCGTGCTCACCGATGTGACGGTAGAGGCGGGTGTTCACATAAGGCCCTATTCCGTCGCTCATTCGAGCCACATCGGACCGCGCTGCCAAGTGGGCCCGTTTTCCCACCTGCGCCCCGAGAGTGACCTTGGCGAAGATGCGCACGTCGGCAACTTCGTCGAGCTAAAGAAAACGCGCCTGGGCCGCGGCAGCAAAGCCAACCACCTGGCGTATCTGGGCGACAGCACAATCGGCGCGATGGTCAACATCGGCTGCGGAACGATCACCTGCAACTACGACGGCTTTGCGAAACACCAGACCATCATCGAAGACGGCGTCTTTGTCGGTTCTGATTCGCAGCTCGTGGCGCCGGTTCGAGTCGGCGCAAACGCCATCGTTGCGGCAGGTACAACGGTCACCCGTGACGTTCCGCAAGGTGCGCTGGCGCTGTCCCGTGTGCCCCAAGACAACAAAGCGGGGGCCGCCGATCTTTTGCGTGCGCGCTTCAAGGCCCGCAAGGGCGGCAAGTAACCATGGGCTGCTCGACGTGCAAGACGGGCTGCAGCAGCAGTGATGGCGGCTGCTCGACACAGAAAAATGCGCAGAAGCAGTTTCTGGATGGACTTCTGCCGCGCCTGTATCCGAGCCTCACCTTGGGACAGTTGCGCGTCGAAGTGGCCTGGGACGAAGGCATTTTGGAAGCGGAGTGTGAGCGGCTCGGTGAGCAGATTGCGTCCGTGACCAAAGCGCCGGTTTATCTTGGCCCACCGTCGGATGACGATCTGTGCCGCTATCTGTATGTTCTGTGCGTCGGACGCGAGCCACCACTTGTGCAGCTTCGCCAATCAGATGAGCTGGTCCAGCTTGAATCCGATCGGATTCGCGAACGCTATTTGCGGGTGGCGCTGTCCTCTGTCGCCCGGGTTGCGTGCGTACAGGAAGTCGCGATGGAACTTGACTTGTCGACGGGGCAGGGGACTCCCTTCGCAATGATAAGAGAGCTTCCCCGCGCCGGAGTCTTTGATCCGATTCTGCTCAAGCGACTTCAGCGCATTGTCGATTTGCTGACCGCGTATGACATTCGGCATCTGGATCTGGGGATCTTGGAACAGCCCGCGAGCAGTCTGGGTCTTGTCGATGCAGGATTCGCCGCACGCTTCGGAATGGAGCCACAGCTTGGCAACTTCCTGTTCTTTGCTGCGCCCGCTGTCACCACCACCGAAGTCTGTCTTCCGGTTGTGAGCGAATAGGAATCGCCGCCGTCCGCTTTCGACGAACTCCCAAGAGTCACGCAGCGACGGGTCGACTGCCCGGTTTTTGGATCGGAATCCCAAGCTTACACAGGGCGCACTCCGATTCCGACATTACCTGTGGATGGATCTGCAAGAGCGAAATCAGCGGGGATAGATCGCGACATTCCCCACGATCGACGATGCTCGCAAAGCCCACTGCGATTCCGCCGTTTGAGGCAACCAGATCGGCGGTTTCCCGTGCCGAACCACCGGTGGTGATGACGTCTTCCACCACAAGGACTCGCTGGCCGGGAGAAATCTCAAAACCTCGTCGCAGACAGAGTGATCCGGCTTGTCTCTCTGCGAACAGGGCGCAGACTCCGAGCGCGCGTGCGACTTCATGCGCGACCACAATTCCCCCCAGCGCAGGACCAATCACAACATCGATCGGCGGCATTCCGCTTTCGCGCACTTTTTCAGCCAAGCTGCGTCCAACGTATTCCGCATGATGCGGATAGGACAGAAGGCGCGCACACTGAAAATAGCAGTCGGAGTGAAGACCGGAGCTAAGCCGAAAATGTCCACGCAGGATCGCTTCGGTCTGTAGGAGTCTCTGTTCGATCATAGACGCACCTCCTCTTCGGCAGCAGCCGTAAGCCTGTCTCGGAAGGAAGCCGCGGCTTGTCGAGCACACTCGGCAAAGTCGCGTTCCTTGCTGGCAAACAGAATTGCTCGCGAGACGTTCACCAGTGCAGGTTGCGAGGGAATCGCGCCTCCCTGTGCGCCCACCCCCGGAACCAGAAGCGGCAAGTCCGCAGAGACTTCGCGCACAGCAGCAACGCGCTCGGGATAGGTTGCCCCCACAACAAGTCCTATCTGTCCACGCGTCTTTGCGGCAGCTTGTTCCGCCACCCACAGCCACAGTGGTTTTCTGCTTGGCGAAACCTGTAGGTCTTGCAGCTCGGTTCCTTCACTTGTTGCACACAGCACGAAGGTCAGACGATTTGTGTGATCAAAAAATGGCGCAAGGGAATCGAATCCCAAGTACGGACTGACCGTCACAGCGTCGGCATTCCAGACACCGAACGCGCTCTTTGCATAATGACGGTTGGTGTTGGCGATGTCACCCCGCTTGGCATCCCACACAACATAGGAATCAGCAGGAATCGACGCGCGAACCTGTTCCAGAATCCGCATTCCGACCAGGCCCAGCGATTCGAAAAAGGCCACGTTGATCTTGTATGCACAAGCAAGATCCGCTGTGGCAGAGACGATCTCACGAAGAAAAGCGGTTACGTCTCCGCGAAGGCAGGTCGGAATCAGTCGCGGATCTGGATCGAGACCCACACAGAGTGGTCCTCGCGCTTTGAGTCGATTGGCTAGCTTTGCATGTGCCGACACAAGACCTCCCTTAGCTGTGAAAAGTCAGAGACGTTCCATCGCGCGTAGGCTTCCTTCAAATCAACCGCGAGTCTTGCGACAAGCAGCGGTTCATCGAGCAGGGCAGATCCCACCTGCACCGCTGCGGCCCCGAGCGCCGCAAACGCGATCACTTGCGCGATGCTGTGAATGCCACCACAGGCAATGACAGGGAGAGACTGCTCGCGCACCAGCACATGGACTGCCCACTGCGCGAGCGGAGCAATCGTTGGACCAGACAAACCACCGATGAATATCGGTTGCTGTCCTTCTACCGGTTGAGGATCGAAATCCAACGCCGAGATCGTGTTGATCGCAGTAAGTGCGTCGGCTCCTTCCTCTGCACAAAGTCGGGCTTTTGAAACCAGCTCATCAGCCGTTTGATAGGCCAGCTTGACGGTGATAGGTCGGTCCGTAAGGCTTCGCGCTCGTCGCAAAACAACGCGCAAGGTGTCCGCTGACAGGAGTCCCGACGGAGCATTGGGACAAGATGCATTGAGTTCATACGCGCAATAGGAAACGGGCTCTAGCCTGGCGAGGATCTGCTCGACTTCCGCTTCTGTCTGCGCGGTGAAACTCTGAATGATCGGACGACCGCACGTTTGGACAAGTGGCAAGCGATCGGCAACAAACTGGGCTGCTCCGACATTTCGCAGACCGATCCGATTTAGGAAAGAATGCGGAGCGGAAGCGATCTGGGATCGCGCGATCCGCAGAACCGGCGGTGGATTCCCTTCACGTGGAGCCGCAGTTACCGTCTTGGCAACAACTGCATCTGCGGCAGAAAGCTGCGAGGCTGTGGTCTCACCACTTGACCACGGACCGGCAGCAACCAGGAGTGGACCAGGAAGCGCGGACAACATCCGCGATGGCACGTTGCGCATGGCAAGCGGCTTGTATTCCTACGAGATAGGAATCGTCAAGAGGATCGTTTGGGGGGGCGGAGCAAATGTCACAAGTTCGTTTCAATTTCTTTCTTGACCTGAAAATCAGGAACCTGTAAGAACCCCGCGCAGTTGAAAGCAGACTACCTCGCAATCGCGAGAAAGCTGCTTGCGGGGATTGCTGTTTCCATTGCCATAGGACTGTCCTGCATCGGCGCATGGACAGTGGGTGTCGGAATGTTGGTTCACGCTGCGGTGTACGAAGGGAAAGCCAAGCGAGTCCGGATCTTCGACGATGGATTGGCAGAGATCGAGTTCAAAGATGATGTCACAGCAGGCAACGGACTAAAGCATGCGGTGTTCGTAGGAAAAGGCGTTCTGTGCTGTCGAATGAGTGAACTTCTGCTTGCATACTTGCAGCACAGTGGGACTCCGACTCACTTCCTTCGCCGCAGTTCATTGAGCACGATGACTGTGCGTGCGGTGCAGATCATTCCGCTCGAGGTGGTGGTCCGTTTTGAAGTGGCTGGATCTTTGGAAAAGCGCACTGGTTTGCCGTACCGAACGCCCTGTGTTCCCCCTGTGTATGAGCTGTATTTCAAGCGTGACGATCTTGGTGACCCACTTCTAAACGAGCACCACGTCCGCTTGCTCAATTTGGCCACCACCGACGAGCTACGGACCATCCGTGAGCTTGCTCTGTCATCGGCGACCAAGCTGCATGCGCTGCTACAGCGGGCCCAACTTGCGCTGATTGATCTGAAGTTTGAGATCGGTCGGACCGATTCTTCTTTGCTGCTGGCCGATGAAATTTCTCCCGATACTTGTCGGCTGCGTGACGTGGTGACCGGACAGGTTCTCGACAAAGATGTCTTTCGTCGCGACTTGGCCGAGCTGCTGCCCACGTATCAAGAAGTGCTACGCCGTCTTGAGCAAGTTCCTGAGCTGCAATCGCTGGATCGATCGATGTCGAGATCGGGAAAGGAGTCGTGACGATGTTCCGTTTCGAGCTCGTGGTTACTCCACGCAAAGGAGCCCGTGATCCCCAAGCAGAGGCGATCTCTGCTGCGCTTCGCCACAGCGATTTTCCGTCGGTTACTGCCGACTCTGTTGGCCGATACTTGCACTTCTCGGTTTCTGAACCTGATGAAGAACAGGCGACCGCGATCGCACACCAAGTCTGTCAGCAGCTTTTGGTAAACCCGAACCTCGAAACCTATGTCCTGCGTGCTGTGGACGCGCACCAAGGCGCACAACGCCCTGCGAAGGCGAGTCCATGAGGGGAGAGATTGAATCGACGCGGAATCCAAGCAAAGCGGCGGTGATCGTATTTCCTGGCAGCAACGGGGATCGGGATCTCTATGAAGCGCTGTGCCTTGCTGGATTTGAAGTCGAGTACTTGCGTGATTCGGAGGAGATTCCTGGCGATGTGGCTTTGGTTGGCCTACCGGGCGGTTTTTCCTTTGGTGACTATTGGCGGGCCGGAGTGTTGGCCTCTCGTGCTCGTGCAGTCCGTTCTCTTGCTGCATTTCATGCGGCAGGCGGCCTCGTGATCGGCATCTGCAACGGATTTCAAATTCTGGCCGAGGCAGGGTATTTGCGCGGTGCGCTCACGTACAACACTCCGCCGCGGTTTCTGCATCGCTGGGTGACCGTGCGCGTCACCGAGATCGCGCAGCGCAGTCCGTGGTTTTCGACGATTCCTACTGCGTCCAAACTCCGACTTCCGATCGCCAATGCAGAGGGCTGCTATGTTGCGCCGTCCGATGCAGCGGCCGTTTTGCCGCGGATTCCTCTCTGCTACGACCAAAACCCGAATGGCTCACAGCTTGATGCTGCCGCGGTGACCGATGAAACAGGACGAATCTTGGGAATCATGCCGCATCCCGAGCGTGCGATCGACCTGTTGCTGGGTTCCCAAGATGGACTTCGTGTGTTTGAAAGTGCCTATCGGTATCTACATCGGAGCGCGCCATGAGCGATTCACAGCCAACCTGGAAGTGGACTGTGCCGGACACGGTGACGCTAGAAGGAATCCTCGACGAGGCCAGCGCAGAGGAACTGGCGAACCGGATGGGCCTTCTGCCAGGTGAGTACACAGAGATCCAGACGCAGCTTCAGCGCATTCCGACACAGAGTGAGCTGGCGGTCTTTTCCGGTATGTGGAGCGAGCACTGCTCCTACAAATCGACCAAGCACTTGCTGGCCGGTCTTCCCAAAGAGAGTCCGGCAGTGCTCGCCGGTCCAGGGTCACATGCCGGTGTTGTCTCGGTGGGGGAAGGTTGGGCGGTGGCGTTCAAGATTGAAAGCCACAACCATCCCAGCGCAGTCGAACCCTATCAAGGTGCAGCGACAGGTGTTGGCGGAATCCTTCGCGATGTCATCGCCCAAGGCGCGCGACCGTGTGCGCTGCTCGATTTTCTCTGCTTCGGTAGGTCAGAATCGAAAGACACCCAGCGGATTGCAACCGGTGTCGTGAGCGGGATCGCAGGATACGGAAATGCGATTGGAGTTCCCATCATCGGTGGCCGCACGCACTTTGATCCAGCGTACGAAGGAAATCCGCTGGTCAATGCCATGGCGGTTGGCCTTATCCGACCAGAGTCGCAACGACACGCACGCGCCCAAGGCGTTGGGAATGTCCTCCTTCTGGTTGGCGCAGCAACGGGACGCGATGGCGTACTCGGGGCGGCTTTTGCGAGTGAGACGCTCGGTGACTCGAGCCAGCACGCGCAGCGACGATCGCACATCCAAATTGGTGATCCGTTTGCGGGCAAGCTGCTGCTGGAGTCTGTCCTTGCTTTCGATGAGAGTCGGGGACTGCTTGCAGTGCAAGACCTCGGTGCTTGTGGCATCGCCTGCGCCAGCTTTGAAATGGCGGCACTTGGTGGTGTAGGAATCGACATCGACCTGGATGCAGTTCCCTTGCGTGAGCCCGATCTCAGTCCGCTTGAGATCTTTTTGTCGGAAACCCAAGAGCGCTTTGCGATCGTGATAAGCCTCACCGATGTGCCTCGGGCGGTCGAACACTTCGACTCGTTTGGGGTCATGGCCACGGTGATTGGTCAAGTGACGGCCAGCGGATCTGTGCGGGTGTTCCACAAGGGCGCTTGCTACATCGATCTTCCAGCCAAGCTTGTGGCCGGAGGCGCGCCACCGACCAATTGGCCTCTCGCGGAACGGTTGCCATCGCCCACTCCCATCGAATCGGTCAAGGCGCATGGACATAAGAGTCATACGGAATCTCTCTTATCGCTACTCGCCGAGCTTGGGGATCCAGAGCCGATCTTCTCACGCTATGATCAGACCGTCGGCAATCGTACAGTCCGCGGCCCTGACCAAGCGGCGGCAGCCGTGCTGCGCTTGCCAGATAGTCGACGCGGCGTTGCACTGACCCTGACTGGGGACGGACTCCTGTGCGCGGCCGATCCATATCTTGGCGTACAGAGCGCTCTGGGCGAAGCCGTGCGACGTGTGGGCTGCGTTGGCGCAGAGCTTCTGGCGATCACGGACGGAATGAACTTTGCCTCCCCACGCGATCCCATCCAGCACCGGCAGATCGTGGAGGTCATTGCCGGGCTTGCGGACGGTCTTCGTGCGCTCAAGGTTCCGGTGACCGGAGGCAATGTTTCGCTCTACAATGAATCCCCGCGTGGCCCGATTCTGCCAACGCCAATGATCGGCGGAGTGGGCGTGGTTCCCGATGTCAGTCGGGTTCCTGCTTCATCGTTTCGTGCAGGCCAACAGGTCTTTGTCCTTGGCAAGCTGACCGGAGATCCCACTGCATCACGGTATGCTCGCCTCCTTTGCGGAAAGACTGCTGGTGTTCCCGCGGTTGAACTGGCGGCAGAGCAGAGACTTGCCGCACTTGTGGCGATGGCCATTAAAGAGAGACTGCTGTGCGGAGCCACTGCGGTCACACGCGGCGGCATCTTGACTCAGCTTGCGCGAATGTGTCTGCGCAGCGACATCGGGATCAGTGCCGACCTGCCGTGCGATGAAGAGGCTGGCTGGGTACTGTTTGGGGAGCATCCCGCGCAGGTCTTGGTCTCGACGTGGGATGATCACTGTGCAAGACGGCTGTGGGAGCTTGCGAAAAGTCACAGCATTCCGGTTCATTTGTTGGGTCGCGCAGAGGGACAGTCTCTTCGCTTGGGGGTTCGTCTCGCAGTCAGCTTGGCGGCGCTTGGCGATGCGCAGAAATCACGGAACGTCGTCCGATGAAAACCACTTCGCTCCCAGTCGTGACAAATGGCTCGGACAAGCCCAGAGAGTACTGTGGTGTGATTGCTGTCTATGATCCGCAGCGTCTGGCTGCCCGGTTCGTACATCGCGGACTGCTTGCGCTTCAGCATCGCGGACAGGAAGCCGCCGGGCTGGTGATCGTGACCGAGCACGGTGATTTGCATGCACTGCGCGGATCCGGTCTCGTCAATCAGGTTCTTGTGCCAAACCGAATCGCACCGCTGTTCTCGCTCCGCGCGCTTGGACACGTCCGGTACTCTACAGTTGCAGAGGAACATCCAGACAACCACCAGCCACTCTGTGCAGAGTCTCCCTATGGGTCCCTTGCGCTTGGGCACAACGGCAACCTGCGCAACGCCGCGCAGCTCACTGCGCAGCTCGTGGCCGCAGGCGTCTCGCTGTCATCGACGATGGACAGCGAACTATTTCTTCATCTTGTGGCCCAAAGTGGTGCCAAGTCCTTTGTGGATGCGATGCGAATCGCAGCGCAGTCTGTGGTGGGTTCATATTCCCTTGTCCTGTGCTGTGATGGTCGGCTGTATGGGCTTCGTGACCCTTTTGGCCTGCGTCCTCTGGTGATCGGCCAGCTCCCAGGAAGTCCCAGCGGACTTGTGATCGCATCTGAAACTTGTGCGCTCGATGCAATCGGTGCGCGCTTGGTCCGCGAAGTCGAGCGTGGAGAACTTGTTGAGATCGGGCCCTCCGGCATCACCAGTACGCAGCTTCTTCCGCCAAGCCCGGTGCCCGGACCCTGCATGTTCGAGCTGATCTACTTTGCTCGTCCTGATTCCGTGGTCTTCGGATTCGGCGCCCAGCAGGCCCGCGTTGCGATGGGAGTGGAGCTCGCACGACAGGATCGAGATCTTCCCAAGCCGGATCTGGTGGTCCCGATCCCCGATTCTGGCGTCGCTGCGGCCATCGGCTACTCGCGTGAGAGTGGAGTGCCTTTCGAGATGGCGCTTTTGCGCAGTCACTTCATCGGGCGCAGCTTCATTCTCCCAAACCAAGAGGAACGCAAGCAGGCGCTGACGCTGAAACTGTCGGTAGTTGCAGAGTCTGTTCGCGGCAAGCGAGTTGTGCTCATCGACGACTCTTTGGTGCGAGGAAACACTGCGCAGCTTGTGTCAGAGATGCTGCGGGAAAAGGGCGCTGCACAAGTTTGGCTGCGTCTGGCATCACCACCCATTGTTTGGCCATGTCACTTGGGAATCGACATGGCCAGCCCGGATGAGCTTCTGTTTCAGCGCTGTGCAAAGGAGTCGGCGCGCGACCCACAGAATGCTTCTCCACTTGCCATTCTGGAGCGAAAGCTCGGGGTCGAGAGTGTTCGTTACCTGAGCATGGATGGACTGCGCAAGGCCACGCACAGAGAGCCGTTCTGTCTGGGCTGCATGACCGGAGAGTATCCAACATGAAGGGAACAGGACTGACCTATCGCGATGCAGGCGTTGACATTGCCGCAGCGGATCGTTTTGTGACATTTGTCCGTCAGCACGCACCGCAGACGTACGGGCCGGAAGTGCTAGACAGTGGCGATGCCTACGCTGGTCTTTTTCGTCCCTCGCTCCAGGGTCTGCGCGACCCCTTATTGGCGGCCACCTGTGACGGAGTTGGGACCAAGCTGCTGGTTGCACGGGACTGTCAGGACTATCGCGGAATAGGCCAAGATCTGGTAGCAATGAATGTAAATGATCTGCTGCCACGCGGAGCCAGGCCGCTGTTCTTTCTCGACTACATTGCGGCGGGTTCTCTGTCTTCCGTTCCCCTGGAACAGATCGCAATTGGAATCGTGCAAGCGTGTCGGGAAACAGGTTGTGCGCTGCTCGGCGGCGAGACAGCCGAGCTTCCCGATGCCTATCGAGAAAGCGACTGCGATCTTGCTGGTTTTGCCGTTGGACTTGTGGATGCTCAGAACGCTCCGCAGGGCGATGTCGCAGAAGGCGATGTAATTCTCGCTCTTCCATCGAGTGGCGTCCACTCGAACGGGCTCTCTCTGGCGCGGCGAGTCCTTGCGCAGGCAGGACTGCGCTACGCCGATGTGATTCCAGATCTGCCACACTCGCTGGGGTCGGAGCTGCTGATTCCCACGCGGCTCTACGTCCATCAAGTGCTGCAGATCATGCAGACAGTTCGGATCAAAACGGCAGCGCATGTGACCGGTGGTGGAATCCTGACGAGAGCGCACAAGCTGTGTCCGCCCAATCTCCGTCTCTGGATCGATCCAGATCGTTATGTCCGGCCCCGGATCTTCTCGGTTCTGGCGGGGCTTGGGAATGTCTCAGAAGAGGAGCTGGCAAAGACGTTCAACCTGGGGATCGGCTTCCTGCTTGTCCTTTGCGAGTCCGAAGCAGCCAAGTTGGGGGCACTTCTTGACGGTGACTTGCGAGTCGTAGGAGAAGTGCGGCGCGGTCCCCAAGGCGTGGAGCTGGGTTATGCGCGGTCCTGAAGATCGTCCGCGCCTGGCCATCCTCGGCTCAGGACGGGGATCGAATGCGGTTGCGCTGATGGATGCGTTTTCCTCTGGACAGCTTGACGCAGCACTGGTCCTGGTCTTTTCCAATGTGCCGGGTGCACCGATTCTGTGTCGTGCCAAGGAGCGTGGCTATCCAACGGCTTTTTGCTCGCACACCGGAATCAGCAGGCAGCAGCACGAGACTCGGCTCTCAGAAGTTCTAGCGGAATACCGGGTCGAACACCTGCTGCTTGCGGGATACATGCGCGTCCTAAGCCCCGAGTTTGTGCGCGCCTTTCGCGGCCATATCTTGAACATTCATCCGTCGCTGCTTCCGGACTTTCCGGGTTCCCATGCGGTGGCAGATCAGTGGCGGGCGGGCGTCAAGCTCAGTGGCGCGACTGTTCACTTCGTGGATGAGGGAGTGGACAGCGGACCCCTCTTGCTCAGCGGGTCGCTGGTGGTACGCGGGGATGAAGGAATGGACGGACTGGCCGAGCGGATTCGCAGCGAAGTGGAGCACACGCTGTATCCACGCGCAGTTCAGCTCTTTCTGGATCGCTTGAGGAGCGGACGACCCCTTCATCAGTACGCAGCCCGAGGGCTAGCGCCGGAACATCAAACCACAGGGACGATTCCATACTCAGCCTTGGGAGTGAACCGATGAATGCAACTCTTCGCTACGCGCTGCTTTCCGTGTACGACAAACAAGGACTGATTCCACTGGCCCAGGCACTGGTCCAAAAGGGTGTCACGCTGCTGGCTTCCGGCGGAACCGCACAGCACCTTGTCGCAATGGGTCTGCCAGTGACAAAAGTCGAGGACTTCACCCACGCCCCAGAAATTCTCGATGGGAGGGTGAAAACACTGCATCCGAAAGTACATGCCGGACTGCTCGCGGATCGACGCAACGCTCAGCATCTGGCTGCGCTTTCGGAGAGTGACTTTGTATCGATCGATCTGCTGGTCTGCAATCTGTATCCATTTGCCCAAACGGTGGCGCAAGGACACAGTGAGTCAGCGATTACCGAGATGATCGATATCGGGGGTCCGGCGATGATTCGCTCCGCTGCGAAGAACCATGCGGGTGGCACAGCGGTGGTCGTGGACCCTTCGGATTACCCTGAAGTCATGACAGCGATCGAGCAAGACGGGATCTCTGCTGCGCTGCGAAAGTCCTTGGCAAAGCGAGCATTTGCTCGCATTTCAGAATACGACAAACAGATCGCCGATTGGTTCGCCAAAGACGATATCACTGACGCTGACGAGTCCTTCCCCGCACAGCTTGGAACATGCGAACGAGCCCACTCCCTCCGATATGGAGAAAATCCGCATCAGAGAGCATTCTTATATCGTGACCCAGGGAACAGATCCGGCGCCGCCTGGGCCGATCAGCTTCAGGGAAAAGAGCTTTCCTACACGAATCTGCTCGATGTCGATGCCGCCTACCGTGCTGCCTTTGGGCTGGCTGCGCTGCTCGGTCGCAGTGTCTGTACCATTGTCAAACATGCTGCCCCCTGCGGAATGGCCGTCGCGGACAATCAAGCTTCTTCTTTCTTGCGAGCCCTCGAGGGAGATCGGCTGTCCGCCTTCGGTTCGGTGATTGCTTTTTCTGCCGAGCTCACAGAGGAAGCTGCACACGCGATTGTTGACAGCAAGCTGTTTGTCGAGTGCATCGTGGCGCCTGGCTTTTCTTCCCGTGCCCGGGAATTGCTACATCCCAAGGCCAACCTGCGCTTGCTCGCGATGCCTTCCGGAACGCCGGAACCAAGTGTGGTGTTTCATCGCGTCGGCGGTGGAATTCTTGCGCAGAGCGTCGACCCAGGTGTGAGCGATCCTGCTGGCTGGAGTGTGGTGAGTCGGCGCCCGATCGATCCAAGCTGGAAAGACGATCTGCTGTTTGCAGAGTTTGCCGCGATGACGCTGCGCTCGAATGCAATTGCCGTGAGCCGTGGACTGACGCTGCTCGGGGCCGGAACCGGACACGTCAGTCGCGTCGATGCGGCAGCGCTGGCTTTGCGAAAAGCCGGTGCCAGAGCCAGAGGCGCATGCCTTGGTTCCGATGCGTTCTTCCCCTTCCCAGACTGCGCGCAGGCCGCCGCAGAGAGTGGCATCGCGTGCATCATTCAGCCCGGCGGTTCGATTCGGGATGCCGAGACCATCGCAGTGTGTGACCGCTACGAGATGGCGCTGGTGTTCACTGGACGACGTCACTTTCGTCACTAGGAGTCCACATGAAACCGAGCGCAAAACGAATCCTGGTGGTCGGCAGTGGTGGGCGCGAGCACGCAATGGCATTGGCCTTGGCCCAGGACCGCGATCTTGCGATCTTTTGCGCGCCAGGGAATCCAGGAATTGCGACGCTAGCGACGGTGTGGAACATTTCTCTTGATGATGTCACAGCCCTGGTAGATGCAGCAGTCCGTCATCAGATAGACCTTGTCATTCCGGGTCCAGAAGCAGCCCTGGTGAGTGGACTCGCGGATGCACTGGCAACGGTGGGAATTGCTTGTTGTGGTCCCAGTCAGGCGGCGGCACAGCTTGAAGCGTCGAAGGTCTTTATGCGCGAGCTGACGACTCCGCTTGGGATTCCGGGGCCGAAGTATCAGGTGGCAAGGAGCGAGCCGGAGCTTGCGCGAGCCGTCGAGCAGTTCCTGGACGTTCCCGTTGTCAAAGCGGACGGACTGGCAGCAGGAAAGGGTGTCTTCCTACCCAACTCCAAAGAGGAGTGTTTGCAGATCGGGCGCGAGCTGTTGGCGGGCAAGCTGGGCCCAGCGGGTCAACAGATCCTGCTCGAGGAGCGGCTGTGTGGGAAGGAAGTCTCGCTGTTTTTTGCCTGTCATGGAACGCAGGTTGTGGCGCTGCCGCATGCGCGAGATCACAAGCGTCTGTGTGACGAAGATCAGGGTCCGAACACCGGGGGAATGGGAGCCATCAGTCCCAATCCCGACATCACGGCAGAACTCGTCCATCGAATCGAGCAAGAGTTTGTGCTTCCGGTCCTGCGAACGCTGACGCACAGACAGACACCGTTTGTGGGATTCCTGTTTGTGGGAGTCATGCTGACCGCAGAGGGGCCGCGTCTTCTTGAGTTCAATGTGCGATTTGGTGACCCAGAAGCAGAGGTGATCTTGCCGCGGCTCTCACCGGGCGAGTTTCTGCGGCTCTGCGAAGCGACGACGCAGGGACGCCTTCCACACTTTGCGCTCTCTGTTCTGCCGCACGCAACCTGTGCGGTGGTGGTGACTGCAAGAGGGTATCCCAGCGGTCCAGAACTTGGGCACGTAATCTCAGTGGATGCAGAGAGGTTGCACGCGAGTGGTGCGACTCTGCTTCACAACGGAACGCGGCAAGTGACGGACACGCTGCGCTCTGCAGGTGGACGCGTTCTGACGCTTTTGGGAAAAGGAGACAGCCCGGAGGTGGCTCGGCAGATTGCCTATGAGGGCATCTGCGCGATTCACTTTGCAGGCATGCACTACCGAACAGACATCGGGAAGACACCGTGTCCGCTGGTGTCTGTCATCATGGGAAGTCCTTCAGATGAAGCCGTGATGTCTGCTGCCGTCGAAGTCTTGCGCGAGCTGGACATTTCACATGAGGTTCGGATCGTGTCTGCGCACCGCACACCTGAGTGGATGTTTGCGTTTGCAAAGCAGGCAGAGAGTCGTGGTCTTTCGGTCATCATAGCGGGGGCTGGCGGGGCCGCACACTTGCCTGGAATGGTCGCGTCGCTTACGACGGTTCCGGTGCTGGGCGTTCCGATTCCGGCCACTGCCATGCAAGGAATGGATGCGCTTTTGTCGATCGTACAGATGCCGCGCGGTGTTCCCGTAGGAACATTGGCCATCGGGAAACCTGGCGCAGCCAATGCCGCACTGCTTGCCGCAGAGATCTTGGCGATTGCGCGTCCCCAGCTTCGCGACAGGCTGCATCGCTTCCGCACCTCGCAGCGCGACCGGGTGTTGCTTCATGGACAGAATCAGCCGAGCGATGAAGCCAAGGAGACGCTGCGATGAAACGGACAAGTCCGGTATTGCCGGGTTCCGTTATCGGCATCCTGGGTGGTGGTCAGCTGGGGCGGATGACTGCGATGGCGGCGCGGAGCTTTGGCTATCGCGTCCAAGTTCTTGATCCTGAGCCCGCGTGTCCGGCACGTTTTGTCGTCGATACTTGCATCTGTGCGGAGTTTTCTGACGCACGCGCTGCTTCAGGTCTTTCGCGGGGTTCTGACGTCGTCACGTTCGAGATTGAGAGCATCCCTCCTGATGCGCTGCGGGCGGTGGCTTCCTATGCGCCGCTGCGACCAAGTCTTGATGCGCTGTGCATGGTTCAAGATCGGGGACTCCAAAAAAATTGGCTTCAGCGCAGCAGCTTTCCGTGCGGTCCTTTTCAGATCGCATCTACAGCTGCAGAGCTGGAGGCGGCCTTGCGCACGTTGGGACCGCGCTGCTTCGTGAAGAGCTGTCGCGGCGGATATGATGGGCGAGGGCAGATGAGTGGGATCGCTCTGCAGCATGCAGAGAGCCTGTTTGCGCAGCTTGGGAATGCACAGGTTGTCGTCGAGAAATCGGTCGATGTGGCGGCAGAACTCTCCGTTCAAGTGGCACGCCGCCCAAGTGGTGAAATGGCCGTGTTTCCGGTCGCGTTCAATCACCATGAAGATCGAATCTTGCGCTGGAGTGTTCTTCCTGCCGCCCCAGAGCTTGTCGCACCGTCTCTGACTGCACAGGCCCAGGACTTGGCGCTCACGGTTGCAGAGCAGCTTGGACTGGAGGGTCTTCTGACTGTGGAGCTGTTTGTGACGCAGCAAGGAACGCTGCTGGTGAACGAGCTCGCACTTCGTCCGCACAATACGTTTCATTCCACCGAGCGGGCCACCGGAGTCAGTCAGTTCGAGCAGCATGTACGCGCGGTCTGTGATTTGCCGCTCGGTGACGTAACACTGCTGCGACCCGCCGCCATCATCAATCTGCTGGGGGATCTGTGGCTCAATAAGGAACCACCGGATATGGCTCGAATGCTCGGCGTCCCGTCGTCACGGCTCCATCTTTATGAAAAAAGGACGCCCAAGCCGGGGCGCAAGATGGGACACCTATCTGCACTGGGAGACACCCCCATGCAGGCGCGTGATCGTGTTCTGCTCGCCTACCAACTGCTCACTGAACCCAAGAACCCAACGTCGTAGGAGTCTGTCCGGTGGAATCAGAAATCAGTCCTGAAACCGTGCGATGGCCAACGCATGAGCGTCCGACAGGCAGTCTGGTTGACCCAGAGTCTTCGCAGCCAGCTCGGAATTTGATTGACGTTGATGCGCTGAGCAACCGCGATGTGGATCGAATTTTCCGACGGGCTTGTGCGCTGCGTGAGGCATCGACTCCGCTTGGGAACATGACCGTCCAGACCCTCCGCGGTCACATCGCGGCGATGCTGTTTTTCGAACCAAGCACACGCACTCGCTTGTCGTTTGAACTGGCAGCACAGCGACTCGGGGCGGCAGCAATTCCGCTTGAGGTCAGTCGTTCAAGCATCGAAAAAGGGGAAGCGCTTCATGACACGCTCGAGACGCTGGTTGCGCTCGGAGTGACGATCGCAATCCTGCGGCATCCGGACTCCAATGTCTATGATCGGCTCTGTGGACGACTGGGAATCTCGCTGCTCAACGCCGGACACGGAGTCATGGCACATCCGACCCAAGCACTGCTGGATGCCTTCACGTTGGAACAGCGTCTGGGGTCTCTGGCGGGGCGGCGGATTGTCCTTTGCGGAGACGTGTTGCACAGCCGCGTTGCCCGATCGAATCTGCGCATGCTGTCCCGATTGGGGGCAGAGATTGTGCTCTGTGGGCCATCGTACTTTATGCCTTCACCAGCGGATCTCCCGACGACAGTGAAGGTTCAGATGGCGCCTCTCGATGATGTGGTGGATTCCGCAGATGCCATCATGTGTCTACGAATTCAGCGCGAGCGCCACGCCAAAGCAACCGAAGCGGCGGGGACTGACATTGACTATCTTTCGGAGTACGGACTCACAGAGGAAAGATTCGCAAGGACGCGTCCACACTGTGTGCTTCTGCATCCGGGCCCTGTCAATCGAGGCATGGAGCTTGCCGCCGAGCTGGTCGAGCATCCACGGTCGCTGATCTTGGAGCAGGTTCGCAATGGACTGTATATCCGGATGGCGGTACTGGAATGGCTGGCACGGGTGCTCAAGTGAATCGACTTCTCATTCGGTCGGCGCAAACGCTGCGTGATGACTCTCTGTCGCGAATCGATCTGCAGGTGGAAAGAGGCGTGATCACTGCGCTTGCGGAAGCATGCACGCTCAACAGTGCACCCAGCGACGTGGTGATCGATGCCAGTGAGTTGTTTTTGTCACCGGGGTTCGTCGACATCCACGTTCACTTGCGCGAGCCCGGGCAGTCTCACAAAGAGACGCTGGGAAGCGGAACGCGAGCGGCTGCACGTGGGGGTTTTACGCGCATCGCATGTATGCCCAATACTCGGCCAGTTCTCGACTCTGCAGATTCGCTGCGCCAGCTTCGACAGCGAATTGGCGAAGATGCGGTCGTTGCGGTGGATGTCATTGCGGCGGTGACACTTGGGAGTGCGGGCGAGGAGCTGACCGACTTTGCGGCGCTCAAAGCCGCGGGCTGTGTGGCGCTTTCTGATGATGGCCGCGGAATACAGAGAGCCAGTGTCATGCGCAAGGCGCTGCAGCGTGCAGCCGGAGTCGGAATCCCGATCTTTGCGCACTGTGAGGATGAGTCCCTTTCACATCTGGGTGTGATTCATGAAGGAGGGGTCGCACGTGATCGCTGTCTCGTCGGAATCCCATCCGAATCTGAAGCGGTTCACGTTGCTCGCGACATCGTTCTTGCCGAGCAGACCGGAGCGCACTATCACGTCTGTCACTTGAGCTGCGCACAGAGCCTGGAGCTTGTACGGAATGCGAAAGCGCGCGGCCTGCGGGTAAGCTGTGAAGTGACACCTCATCACCTACTTTTGTCGGACGCGGACATCGTGGGGGATGATGCGAACTTCAAGATGAACCCTCCGCTGCGTACGGAAGAAGATCGCCAGGCACTCCTTCAGGGTCTTCGCGACGGTACGATCGATGCGATCGCGACAGATCACGCACCGCATACTCCGACAGAAAAAGCGCGCGGACTGGCATCGGCTCCGTTCGGAGTGATCGGCCTTGAGACCGCATTTCCGTTGCTCTACACAGAGCTTGTTCTGCGTGGGCATCTGTCGCTGCCACAGCTCCTGCACCTCTTGACGGTGGGACCCGCAGCGCTGCTGTCTCGTCCTGTGCCATCGATTGCGGTGGGCTCGGCGGCAGACTTCGTCCTCCTTGATCTCAAGCGAGCGCTCGCCGTCCGTCCTGAAGAGCTGCGCAGCCGCAGCCGCAACACGCCGTTCTTCGAAAGAGTGCTCCGCGGCTGGCCGGTGTTGACGCTGGCCAAAGGCGATGTGGCCTTTTCTTCCTTCCCGCAGCTACCCGAAGGAAGACCGATCCTGACCGCATGCTAGTGACTCGCACCGAGCACTGTTTCCCGCTCGAGAATTCGCAAGGCTTCCACGCGTGTGCGGCAGTCCAGCGCACGCGCCAGGGTGGCCAGATCTGCGCTCTTGCAGATTCCCTGATAACGCTGAAGGTCTGTCCCGATCGATTTCGCTGGTCCAGGTCCGTACGCCCACACGACGTTCCAGTCAACATGCGCAGCGATGGGTGTCGCTTCGTCCACCGATTCAAAAAGGAATGCCGAAAGGACTCCTTTGGGCAGCTGTTTAGGTGGTGGCCCTGCGCACTCTGTCATGCGGCCACAGCGAACATACAGTGCAGCAGCCCATTCCGTCGGCCAGGTTTTTTGCCGGACCTCGGAAAGAGAAACCACGCGATGTCCCATGGCCAAAAACTGTCGAGACAGGGCTTCTCTCAAACGAGAAGTCTGACCGAGTGCAGCTTCTTCGATCACAACAGAGAGCGGCAACAGACAATGGTCTTGGCGGAATCGATCCCAGCAAAGGAGCCTGTCAGTGGCCTCGCGAATGCGCAACTCTCGTGCGCGAGATGTCAGTGATCCAGCGTGGAATCTGTACTCATACACGGGGTCTAAAAAATCGACATGGTGAACGCCCAGCACGGTATCTGCGAGCAGCCAGTAGTCGTAATCCTCGACGGTAAATCGAAACGGACTGTAGTCCCCTAAGATATGAGCTGCACGACTGCGATACATGAAAGCGCCGCCCACAAAGTTTCCATCGGAGTGCAAGATGTCCGATCGATGGGGCAGGTGGATGTGTTCGCTCCCCGGTGGATGCTGATGCTGCGGATAGTACTCGCTATGCAGGAGTGGCCGTCCGTCTTCACCGATCAGATCTTGGTTCGCAAAGGCAACATCCCAGCTCGGCTGGCGACGAAAACAGTCGATAAACTGACCAAGAAAATCCGGCTTGAGCCGATTGTCTGCGCTCGTCCAGGTCAGAAATTCCCCATCGGCCAGACGGAATCCTCGCGACAGAGTTCGTGGAATTTTGCGATTTTCCTGGTGGTACACCCGGACTCGGCCATCGCGTTCCGCATACCGCTCTGCAATCGCTTGCGTGTCGTCCTGGGAGCCATCATTCACAATCACAAGCTCCCAGTCTGAATAGGTCTGGGCCTGGATCGAATCAATGGCCACAGGCAGCAGATCGGCCCCGTTAAAGACCGGCAGAACAATCGACGCCAGCCCCGGACGACCTGGGGCGCGCAGGGCCGACAAGTCCATTCCCACTCTCTGTTTGCGAAGCTGCTGGTAGATGCGGAAGCGCTGCGCATGCCACTTGTGCTGCGCGATGTGCAGAACGTGGGAAGGAAGGTTGCGGAGCCGCGAAAGGACGCCCATAGGCCAAGTGCTCTCTTCGCGGATGTCCTATCGCTTGCTCTGGCGGCGCGCGGCAGGGAGCCCCGCTTCCGCCTGCGCCGTCTGTGCGAGCTGTTGGGAATCCATCCGGAACGGCTGGCGAAGCGCTCCTGTCTTAAGAACTTCGACAATCCGATCAGAGGATCGACCGTCGCCGTATGGGCTTACAACCGAACCAGTGTTCCGATTCCCATTCAAGAGCGCGGTCGCTTTTTCAACAATCAGATCAACGTCGGTACCGACGAGCTCTGCCACTCCGGCATCGATTCCTTCCGGTCGTTCGGTTGTCTCACGCAGCACCAGTACACGCTTGCCAAGTGCCGGTGCTTCTTCCTGAACCCCTCCCGAGTCGGTCAAGATGAGATCGGCTGCGGCCAGCGCAGCGACGAAACCAGGATACTCCAGGGGCGCGCAAAGGAAGATGCGTGGATGGCCAGCAAGGTACTTGTTTGCGGCCTCCTGTACGTTCGGATTCGGATGAACCGGATACAGAATGTGCAGATGGGGATGTTGCGCCAGCAGCTTGAGAACGGCTTGACAGATCCGCACAAGTCCCGGGCCAAACGACTCACGGCGATGCGCCGTAAGCAGTGCGAGCTTCGAGCCTGCCGGTAGATTCATCGGCAGGGCGTGGCCTTGTGTCCGAACGATGTCCGCAGCCATCAGCAGCGCGTCGATTCCGGTGTTGCCTGTCACAAAGATCGAGCTGTCTTTGTAGCCTTCTTTTCGCAGATTTTCGGCGGCCCCGTCCGTTGGCGCGAACAAGCAATCAGAGAACACATCGACCAGTCGCCGATTCGCCTCCTCTGGAAACGGCTGCTGAAGGTCAAACGAACGCAGCCCGGCCTCCACGTGAGCAACCCGGACCCGCTGATACAGCGCCGCCAGGCCCACGGTAAACGCTGTGGTCGTATCCCCCTGAACCACGACCAGATCGGGGCGCTTTTCCGCAAGCAGCTTGTCCGCTCCGCGCAGGACGTTGCACGTCAGATCTGCCAGCGTCTGCCTGGGCTGCATCACCTGCAGGTCCACATCGGGATGCACATCGAAGAACGTCAGCATCTGCTGGAGCAGCTCGCGGTGTTGCGATGTGATGCAAGTGGTGACGCAGAAGAAAGGATCGCGGCGCAGCGCATGATACAGCGGCGCCAGCTTGATGGCTTCTGGTCGCGTCCCAATTGCCAAGAGAACATGCATGTGGATTCCTCGCTAAGTTCCTACCAAAGACAGCACCGCATCACACTGCGAGCATGGGCAGTCAGACGTGATTTGGTGTATCGGCATAATCTAGTTTCTAGTTTCGCGGATGCGGAAGTCGTTGTTCGAGGACGTGGATACCGGAATACAGACTTCGCAGGATCTGTTCCTTCAGAGATGAACTATGCGATTGAATTGGCGCAAGCTTGGTCGGCAGCGCCTGCACTGTTGCCACAGCCAGTTCCGCCCGTGCTTTCCAGGTATTTTCTAGTGCAAGCTGGCGAACCTGAGCCCGGTACGCTGGGTCAGTCCCACGCTTGCGCGCAATGTCCAGCTGCGAGCAGAACTCCTCTGCATTGTGCGTGATCAGCACTGGGTCGTAAGCCATGCACTCCGGCATCGCCGAAGTAATCGTCGCTTTTCCACCCGCAAAATACTCATACAGCTTCAGCGGTGAAGTCGCCAGCGTGATCTCATTGACCAAGAACGGAATGAGCGCCACCGCAAACTGATTCAGGTATAGCGGCAGTCTCTCGTACGGGCGTGGTCCCAGATAGTACACATTCGACCGCGCCAGCAGATTGGACTGACTCAACGTATCATCGAATCGAACACCAATCAGTACGAAATTCCAGTCGGGTCGCTGCTTGGCAACCTCATCAAGCAGTTTGTAGTCGAACCAGCTTGCGAGCGCACCGTAGTAGCCAGCGATTGGTTTCTTCTGGTCGATGATTGCTTGAAATTCAGCGTCGATTGGAAGCGGGGATCCTTCGGGAAGATCAAACCGGTCAAACTCAACCCCATTGGGCAGATAGACCGCGTCGGGACGCGCCGCTTGGGCCTTCTGATGAAGGACACGCGCCACCGAAAATACCACATCAGCGGTCTCAAGTGCCCGTGCATGATTGGCGGCCAGGAACGCCTGATCATGTGGAAACACGGTCAGGTCATCAATCCAATCATAAATCACACGCGTGCTCTGTGGATACGGCGCGCGCAGGTGATAGTTATAGGTAAACGCCCACAGTACAGCATTGGGAATTTCTGTGAGCAGCAGCGGAGCACCACTGAAAAGGAACAGATTGGGTTCCAGTTCATGGAATCCAGCGCGATCGTCGGAGGAATAGTCCCGTGGATTGCCAATCCCTGTTTCATCATAAATGACCAAATAGCCCATTTGCGCAAGCACACGGGCCAAGTGCTGTGGTCTCTGGAACAGTGTCAAATGCCACTCAACCGATGGCAAAAAGACAAAGACCATCGGCGCGTCTTTGACTCGCTCGTGCATCTTCGGCGATAGATAGGGAAGCTGTTTCAGATCAGGCACGGAGGCCCGAATGGCCTTCTCTGCCCGATGCAGAGATGCCCCCAGAAGTCCATCCAGACCATCACTACGCAGGACCTGCGCGACGCCAAGCGCCTGATGCGAAAACGGTATTCGTTCCACCCGACTGGTAATCGCACGTCCCAGCTTCCATGTCACCGATTGCATGGCAGTATTCCACTGCATTTCCTGCATCGCAATCGTCTGTTGTTGGGCTTCAACCCGCACTTCAAGTTGCTTGATCTGAGAGCGAACTTGCGATTCCACAAGTGCAACATTATCATTGGCCAGGTTGCACAGACGCATTCTCTCGAATGCAACCATTTGCCACAAGTCGCGATGGGTTTGTGCGGCAATCTCGAGGTGCTCGACAGCCCGAGCTGGATCATTCGCGAGGTGGAATGCCCAGCCGCGAAGAGCCGCAAGTTCGATGGGTGATGATATCATCGAATCAGTCAGTGACTCAACGGTGCGCTGTTGAAACTGAACATACAGCCAGAGCTGTTCTTGCCGAATCTGTTCCTGCTGAACCAGCAACCGCTGTTGGAGTGAATCCATCTGTGCGCGGTCGTCAGGTCGCAGACCACCTTTCCGAACCATCCCGAGTAACGTGCTATACGTTTCATTCCCAGAACGGTATACAAAAGAAACCATCAGTGGCTCGCAATCAAATGCCACTTTAAGGCTATTCTGTAGGAATTGCGAATGAAGGAAGGTTAAGTGTTCATGAGACGAACGATAGCCAATCCAGTCATCCCCTTCCGCCAGAACCTCAGGAGCGCCAGCATCTGGAGTCGAAAACAGGAATACACCGCCGTCGCTCAGAAGGGAATCGATCTTGGCAAAACCAGCGCGTAAGTCTGCCAGATGCTCTATCACATCCCATGCCGTCACGACATCGTAGGTCTGCTCTGGTGCAAATCCATCGAGCGATACGCACTGAACCTGAAAGCCTCGCTGTCGAGCACGGTCCGCAGCAACCGTGACCAATTCGATCCCTTCCACGGAAAAGCCGTCATCGCGGCAGAATCCAAGGAAACTGCCATCGGCGCAGCCGACATCGAGAAGTCGAAAGGGCGCCTTGCGTCGACTTTTGCTACGAGCGGGAGAGTTCTGATGGGGATACAGTCCAAAAATTCGCGTAAACGCCTGCTGCCACCGGAACTCAAAAGGTCCACGCTGCGCGTATCCTGAATAGCCAATCGAGGAAGAACTGCCATCAGTGGCAGAATCACTCTGTTTATCGTAATAATCGTGTTGATAAAAAGCCTCTAAATTGTCGTATGATACGTCCAAAAACAGAAGCGCGCAGTCTTGGCAGCGAAGCACCACATTGCCATCGCTCCGCTTGTGCGCTGCTTCGATCTTGGGTCCGTTACAGTAGACACATAGCGTGCGATTCATCTCGAAGGCTCCATAAGTGATTTAGTCGGGCAATCGTCGCCCAATCAAAGGCTGCCGATTGCGGTTCTGGGGGCCTCTTACGTCATCCAACTGCAGACGTCAAGGTTCATGTGCACGGAGAATACCCTCGAATGCGCCGAGCACGACCGCAGAGGCGGAGCCGACCTGTTTTTTGCTTGAAAAGCGAGGCCTCGCCGCGATATGGACCGCATCGATCTCATGGTCAATTCTTCGCCAAGTCAGCGCTCGCAATCGGTGACTGCCGTCGTGGCCCGAGGGTCAGGTGTTCCGGCGCAGTCCGAAGCTGCTCTGCACGTTGTGCCGACGCGACCTGATGCTGGTCGATTCCGCAATCCGCTCCGCGGAGAGTTGAGAGCCATGGCATCGCACCGGCTGTTTGTGGTGGGGCTGGTCCTCAAACTGCTCGCCGGACTTCTGTTCGGATCGCACGTCGCCACCCGCTGGTTTGCACCGTTTGTGGCGTTTTTCGTGAAGAGCCATTTTGCCGACCCATATGCGGCGTTTGTGGCGCAAGGCGAGCCGCTCGCATTTCCGTATGGGCCTGGGATGCTGGCGATTCTGACACCGCCGTGGCTGATTTCGCTCGTCGTCCCGGTGTCGCCAAGTGGTTTCTTCGGTCTGCTCCTGCTGCGCTTGCCGCTGCTGGCCGCCGACGCCATGGTGTGCTTTCTGATTTTGCGCTGGCTGCGGAGCCAGGCGACGGAAGTGCTCGCGGTGTATTGGCTGAATCCGATTGTCTTTTACGCGACGTACGTACACGGTCAGCTTGACCTGATCCCGACGGCACTGCTCTGTTTGACGCTGCAGCTTGTGTTTGTGCGGCGGACAATGGCTGCGGCGATGCTGCTCGGCTTTGCCATTGCAACAAAAGCACATCTTCTGATTGCAGCGCCGTTTGTGGCGGTGTTTCTGCTCCACTCGCGAACATCGCGGACGGAGTGGCTGCGTTTTTTGCTGCTGACGATGGGGACAGCGGGGCTCCTGCTGCTCATTCCGGCTCAGTCGGCGGCATTTCGGACGATGGTCTTCGGTTCTTCCGAGGCACTGAAGCTGTGGTCCGTTTCGCTGGCGTACGGCTCCGGTGGGCTCCTTTTGTACCTGGCACCGGCTGCGCTGCTCATCGCGCTGCTGCGCTTTGTCAGCTATCGCAAAGTGAGCCAGGAGCTAACGCTGACGTACCTGGGCGCCGTCTACGCTGGTCTGGTGGCGCTGGTGCCGCCACAGCCGGGTTGGTTCGTCTGGTCGGTGCCATTTTGTTCGTACATGTATGCGCAGTTTGCCCGTCGAGGACGCTTGGCGATGGCGGGTTTGTCGGTGGCGTATCTGGCGTACTTTTTCGTTGCCGACCCGGTGCTGATGTTCGAGTCACTTGAGCCGCTTCTCGGGACAGGAAGCGCGGAAGCTGTCGTCTCGACGCTGCGCCAGCATGTGCCGTGGCTCATCGGTCGGCAGACGGTCAACATCGTCTGGACGACGCTGTTTGGAACGGCGATTTTGACCGCCATTGAACTGTATCAGCGCGGCGTGCAGGCGAGCGCCAGCTACCGCATGCGCGACGAAAACTTCATGATCGGCATCGGGGGCGACAGCGGGGCTGGCAAGCACACCATCGGGGCCGACTTGGCGCGGCTCCTCGGGCGACGACTGACGCTGCTGAACGGCGACGACGATCACCGCTGGGAGCGTGGAGATTCGATGTGGACTCACTACACGCACCTCGACCCGCGGGGGAACCATCTGGCGGCGCAAATGGAGAGCCTGATCTCGCTGCGCAACAACCGCCAAGTGCGGCGTCGACACTACGACCACTCAACGGGACGATTTACAGAGCCGCTGCTGGTTTCGCCCAATGACTTCATGTGCATCGTTGGGCTCCATCCGTTCTATCTGCCGTCGCAGCGACAGGTGTTTCATCTGCGGATTTTTGTCAATCCTGCCGAAGAGCTGCGTCAGAACTGGAAAGTAGCGCGTGACATGAGTCGACGCGGCTACAGCAAAGAACAGGTGCTGGAGCAGATTGAGCGACGACGGCCCGATTCTGACAAGTACGTCATGCCACAGATGAAGCACGCCGACGTCGTGGTTCGCCATTTGCCGCTTGGTCCTGACGAGAATCCGCGCAATGACGAGGAGTCAACGCAGACCGAACTGGCGGTGGAATTGGAGATGTCGAGTGCACTCGAGCCGCTGCAGCTGGTGGATGCGCTAGAGGGAATTCCCACGCTGCATGTGACCTGGCAGCCGGATGAAGCACTGACGAGAGATCGACTGCTCATCAAAGGCACCGTCACGGCAGATGAACTTTCTGCGCTGGCTGAATCGACGATTCCGAATGCAGATCAGATCCTCGTCGAGCCGGGGTTTGAACCGGGCGCGCGCGGCGTGGTCCAACTGGCGCTGCTCTACGCGATGAGCGTTCGTCTGCGGAGTGCAATGACATGAGCCGTTTGACGCCCCGCGCCATGCTCATCGACCTCGACGACACGCTGTATGACTATCATCCGGCGGAACAGGTCGCACGTCGCTGGGTTCTTGATCAGCTCGCGCTTGCACTCGGCGCATCTCCCGAGGCGGTCCGGCGGCTGTGGACTGTCTCGCGCGAGGCCGTCAAGCTCCGAGTGGGTCCCCGGGGAGCCAGCCACTCTCGGCTTCTGTATCTGCATGAGGCAATCCACCGTGCCGGTCGGCTCGATCTGCTCGGACAGGTGCGCGTCTGGGAGCGCGGATTTTGGCGGACGTTCCTCGCCAACGCCAAGCTGCGCGACGGTGCGCGAGAGCTGCTGCTGGGTTGGCGTCGCTGCGGACACCGGGTCGCCCTCGTCAGTGATTTGACGCTGGAGATTCAGCTCTGGAAGCTCGAGCACTTTGACCTGCTCGGACTTTTCGATGCGGTGGTCGTGAGCGAAGAAGTCGAAACCGACAAGCCGGGAGATGCGATTTTCCGACTGGCGGCGGAACGGCTTGGCGTGCCGCTTTCCTGCTGCCTCGTCGTTGGTGATAGCGCTGAGCGTGATGTTGAAGGCGCGAAGCGGCTTGGTCTGCCGTATGTGTGGATCAGTCCATCCGGGGGCAAGCCGGGTGGTCGCAGCCTGGTCGAAGTTGCACAGGAGCTCATCGGATGAATCGAGAGCAAGAAATCCGCGACGCGCTCCACCGGCTTGGCACTGCGCTCGGTGGGTGCGAGTTTGCCCAAGGGCCCGGCGGCAACGTGTCGGTAAAAAGCGACAGCGCGGAGCTGTGGGTCAAGGCAAGCGGTCGTCGTCTGAGCGAAGTAGCATCTCCGACCGGTCACAGTCGGCTGCCGCTGGCGCTGGGCATTTTAGCGCTCGATGGGGATGAGCAAGCGGCCGAGCGGCTCTTTGCCGTCTCACCGCGTCCATCGATAGAGACCTATCTGCATGTTCTCGGGCCCCGCGTCGTGGCGCATACGCACAGCCTCGGGTCGCTGCTATGTGGCTGTTCTCAATCGGCCCGCGTCTTTGGTGAGCTTCCGCTGTGTCCCTCTGTGCCGGTGATCGCCGTCCCTTATGCACCGCCGGGACGTGATCTGGCGGTCCTCGTGCGAGACCGTTTGCCAGGGCAGGCTGAGTGCGTGATGCTTTTGCGCTCGCACGGTCTGCTCGTCTACGCGGACACGGCGGAACGCGCGATCGAGCTGACGCTTGCTTTCGAGGCTGCAGTGGATTGGCGTCGCAAGGGCCAGGGCCGTCTGGCCGCGCTGATGGAGCGCTATTCGTCGGCCCCGATGGAGACGCTTCCGAGTGGCCGCTTGGCACTTCCGCTTCCGCTGCGTCGATATCCGTCCGAAATCCTGGCCGGGCAAGTGCTATTTCCTGACGCTGCGGTCTATGCGAGTGTGTTTTCTGTGAGTGGCGGCAATCTTCGTGAAGCAGCGACGAAGAGCAGGCTGTCTCGTGCCCACATGCTGGTGTCCCCAGGGGGCGAGCGACTGCTGCTGGCGCCCAACCAAGGCCAGCTTGCTCATGCCATTGAGCTGGCAGCGACACACGACTTTGTCCTCGATGAACTCCAGAGCGATGCCCACTTCCTTCCCGCGGAAGCCAGCGAAGTCATCGTCGGCATGCCAGCGGAGCAATATCGAATGACCTTGGGAGCTGTCCCGTGCTGATTTTCGTCCCGATGTCCGGTTTCGGCAGCCGCTATCAGCGCGCCGGATACACCCAACCCAAACCACTGATTCCCGTCGATGGCGCTCCGATGATCGAGCGCGTGCTGGCCGGTTTTCCAGTCGATGGAAAGTACCTGTTCGCCATCAACGCGATCCACGCGGAGACGACCGATCTGATTGCGGTGCTGCGAAGGCTGCGTCCGCAAGCAACGATTCGTGTGATTCCGCCGCACAAAGATGGCCCGGTAAGGACCATCCTCGATTGCGAGGACGACATCCCCGACGACGAAGACGTTCTGGTCAACTACTGCGACTTCGGTGTCGACGAACCGCTGTCCGATCTGACCGACTGGCTGGCCAGCCATCCGTGCGACGGTGCGATGACTGGGTATCGTGGTTTCCATCCCCATTCGCTGGGTCCAACACTTTATGCGTATATGCGCAATGAGGGAGATCGTGTCATCGAGATCCGCGAAAAACACCACTTTACCGAAAATAAATTCAATGAATACGCCTCCACCGGATTGTATTATTTCCGGCGCGGCGATCGGTTAAAGCGGCTTTCGCACCAGCTTGTCGATTCCGGGGAACGCGTCAACGGCGAGTATTACGTCAGCGTGCTGATGCAGAAGCTCATTGAAGACGGCGGCACCGTCCGGGTCAAAGAGGTTCGGCATTTCTTCCAGTGGGGAACGCCCGAGGATCTCCAAGATTATGAGAGCTGGGCGCGAGCCATGCGGCGAATTGATTCTTTCTTGGCCGAGGTGGCTGAGTGTGTATCTCCGTCTGCGCAGGTGATTCCGATGGCGGGCCGAGGCCAGCGGTTTGCCGATCAGGGTTACGTCGATCCGAAGCCGCTGATCGATGTGGCAGGCCGTCCCATGGTCGCACAGGCGCTGTCATGTCTCCCTCGGCGCGGCACTGCGTCCAGCACGAGTCCAACGCTCGTCGCGCAAGCCGAGCATGCACCGCTGCCCCAATTTCAGGCTCTGCTGCGTGATTTTGACCCGGCGCCCCGGCTCATTCCGCTCGACCGTGTGACGGAAGGACAGGCCTGTACGGTGGAACTTGGGCTTCGCGGCTTTGCGGCAGATCAGCCCGTTCTCATTGCTCCGTGTGACACCGGCTACGTCTATGACGTGTCCAAGTGGCGCGAGTTCGAGCATAGCGACGCCGAGCTCATCGTCTGGTGTGCGCGCGGACATCTGCCGGCGCTGTGGCGTCCAAAGATGTATGGCTGGCTGGCGCTCGACGGAGACAATGTTACAAAAGTCGCCGTCAAGCAGCCCGTCGAACAGGTGCCGATTGCCGAGCAAGCCGTGGTCACTGGCACATTCTGGTTTCGGTCGGTGGGCCTGTGCCGACAAGAAATAGCGGATTTGGTTGCGGCCAATGACCGTGTCAACAATGAGTTCTATGTCGATACGATCGCGCGAAGAATGGTCGAACGGGGTCGCAAAGTTCGTGCGTTTGTCCTTGATAAATACATTACCTGGGGCACGCCAGAGGAACTAAAAACCTTCCAATACTGGAATGAAGTATTTCGCGAAGGTCGTCCTATCGAAAAATGCGGATGAGGGAGTTGGCCATGACACCGCTTAAATCAATCGTCGTACCTTGTTACAACGAGGCCGCCAATCTTCCGAAGCTGATTCAGCGCTTTGCCGATTTGGCGACGGATCCGCAGGACTTCGAGGTTGTGCTGGTAAACAACGGAAGCACCGACAACAGTGCGCAAGTCTTTGCGGCAGAGCTGGCCAAACCCGGACGAGCGTTTATTCGGGTCGTCGAGGTTCCATCCCCAAACATCGGGTATGGACACGGAATCATGACCGGCTTGCGGGCCTGTCGCGGCCAGTATCTTGCGTGGACTCACGCTGACGGTCAGACCCCACCTTCGGATGTACTGCGGGCCTTTGACCTGCTTCTTTTCGCCGAGCAGCCCGCGCGTACGCTGGTCAAGGGTTTGCGTCGCCAAAGACCTGTCAAAGACACGCTCTTTACGATGGGAATGCAAGCGGCTGCCGTGGCGCTGCTCGGGCGCAATCTCACCGATATCAACGGACAGCCCAAGGCGTTTGCGCGCACGCTGCTGGAACTGGCTACTCATCCGCCAACGGATTTGTCACTGGATCTGTACTTCTTCTGGCTGGCCCGCGAACACGGGTTCAGCATCCTCACCTTCGATGTGAACTTTGGCGTGCGTGAGCATGGCGAGTCGAAGTGGGCGTTCAACTGGCGTTCCAAAGTTCGCAACATTCGACGGACACTGCGTTATATGAATCAGCTGCGCGGTGGCTCTTCGCTGGGTCCTACTGCCTAATTGCCCAGTTCTCCGCTGGAGTGCTCCGACGTGATCATCTGTCATCGCATCAATCGCAATGCCGAGTTATCGCTCATTCCCAAGCGGTTTGGCGTTGAAGTGGATGTGCGCCATGACAACCGATCAAACCGTCTGTACTTATCGCATGATCCTGGCACTGGCGATGATCTCGAAGAATATCTATCTAACTTCCAGCACCGCCATATCATTTTCAATATAAAAGAAGCAGGCATCGAGCAGCGCTGCATGGAACTCGCTGCGAAATACAAAATTTCGCCTGACCGATATTTCCTGTTGGATGTTGAGTTTCCCTATCTCTATCGTGCTTGTGGTTTTCCTCATCGTGAGGCGATTCGAGCTCGCCGAGTTGCTCACGACCAATATGTCCGATCCATCGCAGTAAGGTATTCCGAAGCGGAACCAATCGAACAGGCGGCGTGCCTACGAGGACTGGTCGATTGGCTGTGGATGGATACGAATACGCGTTTGCCATTTTCCCCTGAAATCGTTCCCGTGCTCAATCACTTCAGAGTCTGCTTGGTGTGTCCAGAACGCTGGGGCAGGGCAGACGACATTGTTCCGTACGCACAAGCTTTGCGTGCTGCAAAGTTTGCTTTGGATGCAGTCATGACCAATGTTGCCCACGCGGAAGAGTGGGAGCGTGTTGGTTGTTTCAAAGAATAGGGGTTTCCGGATGTTGCTCAACTCTGTCAAACTACGCTATGCAAAGATGATATTTGTTGCCTTTCTTGCAATCTTTGCGATTGTGCAAATCGCTGGATTTGTCTCATATGCAACCAAATATCCTGTTGAGCCCGTGTCTGATTTTTCTGATTTCTGGGGAGCCGCTGGGGATTTGCGTCAATATGTGAAGGGCGGCCTGTTACCATTTCTCTACTGGCCGCTAAAAGCGATGGGACTTGCACCCTCGATCTGTGCACTGATACTTCATGTTTTGTCATATTTAACGGTCTTTGTTACTACCGTTTATTTTGCTATTTTCTCAAATCGACCGATGGCGCTGTTTCGCATTATCGCATTGTCTCTGTTTCTGTTGTGGGGGATGATTTGGACTCCGCTGACTGGAACAGTGGAAGTCATGATGATTCATACCAGCTTCCTTTTGTGCGGATTGCAGTTTCTTTTCTTGTCGGATAGTCGCAGGGTTAACTACCTCGGATTGGTATTTCTGCTAGGGGCGTTTTCAATGCGGGCCCAGGCAATGTTCATTTTTGCGATAGCAATTGCGGTGTTCCATGTGCTGCCCCTGATCCTTCCGATACGGCGCGCTTTCCTGTATCGCACGAGACTGATCATCCCTTGCCTACTTCTGGCCGTACTGGTCGAGACCGTTCTTCATCATGGAAGCTCGCGTCAGTTTGATGCGAAGAGCCACCAGCGGACCCCATTCTATGCTGGCTTTGTGATGGCTGATCCAACCAACAGTCTTGCTTGTGGCAATTGGTCTGTTGCTGCAGCGCAAGCCGCTGAGCGCGACATCGAAATACCTCTCAGCAGAGTGTTTGTTCGTGCACTTCGTGAGAAGGGGCTACGTCTGACTATGTCGATCGCGGCTTGCAAGCTACAACGTGCTTTGTATAAGACAAACACCGTTTCGGCTTCCTGGTGGACTTACGCCTATTACGCGGAGCATCAACCGAATTCACCCCATTTAGATGACTTGATGAAATTTTCCCTTCGCGAGGAGAGTACGGTTCATACATTTCGGCTAATCGTGCTGGGGATGATGGCAATCGTACTAGCGCTTTCGATTGCAAGAGAACGAGCCATCGGACGTGAAGCTGGAGGCGTTCTCTTGTTTGCGATTGCTCTCTTCGTTGGTCACGCTGTTATTTTTTCACTCTTTGAGTTCAATCCCCGTTATCTCATTCCTGCGTTTGGTCTGTTGTCCCTGTCGTTTCTTTTGTTTGGCCATGAGGTTATTCTTGAACCGGTGAGTCCTCGCAAACTGGAAAAATAGGGAATGCATCGGCGGCTGGTTTCCAGCTATAGCTGGACAGAATCAGCGGCCAGGTCCTTGCGCGCACGCTCGGTAGCGCGATTTTCCACGA
>CAYTGC010000031.1:0-31708 GCA_964437195.1 uncultured Myxococcales bacterium
TCAAAAGTCGCGTCACACGACGCTTCACATCACGCGCTTCATCGAGGGTCAGGTCCGCCGCTTGGGCCAACCGTTCCTCGTCTTCTTCTTCCATCGACTCAAGCGTTGTGTAGCCCGCATCCATCAGCCGCGCCACGATATCGGGATCAATGCCCGGCAGCGGATTCTGCGGTCCACGCGACGCGGGTGCACTGCGGCTCGGCGGCTCTTGTCGAGACGGACCACCCGACGGGAGATCCGATCGTGCCGGTCGCTCACTCGGAGCAAGTGGCGGCTCACCGCGCTTCCGACGCTCTTCGTTCACAAAGCCCAGCGCTGCATCTTTGAGCCGAATCGCTCCGGCCTCTCCACCGACGCCAGGCACATTGCGCAGGTCTTCGATCCGCGCCTCAGCCAAATCCGACACCGAGCGCCAGCCCAGCCGGAACAGCGTGCTCGACAGCTCTTCCGACGAGCCTTCCAGACCCGCCAACACCTGCCGCTCGACCTGCTCCATTTCGCGAACACGGCTCTCGGCATGGATGTCGATCCGCCAGCCCGAAAGCTGCGACGCCAACCGGACGTTCTGGCCCTTTTTGCCGATCGCCAGGCTCAGTTTGTCATCGGGAACGATCAGCTCCATCGTGTGGTTCTCGGCGTCAATGACGACCCGAGATACCTCAGCAGGGGCAATCGCATTGCAGACGAAACGAGCCGGATCTTCGCTGTAGGGAACGATGTCGATTTTCTCGCCGCGCAGCTCTTGGACGACGGCCTGGACGCGTGATCCCTTGATACCGACGCAAGCGCCGACCGGATCGACGTCGCGATCTCGGGAACTTACAGCGATCTTGCTCCGAGAGCCCGGCTCACGAGCAGACGACTCAATGCGGACGATCTTTTCGTAGATCTCGCTGACTTCTTGCTCGAACAGCTTCTCGAGGAGACCCTTCGAGGCACGCGAGAGCACGATCTGCGGACCACGCGCATTTTTCTCGATGTCGACGCAGTAGGCGATGATGCGATCGCCGATGCGGTAGTTTTCCCGCTGAACTTGCTCACGCACCGGCAGGATCGCTTCGGTCTTGCCAAGGTCGACGATGATGTTGCCGCGCTCGAACCGACGGACCGTTCCGTGAATTAGCTCGCCCTTGCGGTCGCGGTACTCGTTGAAGGTGTTCTCGCGCTCGGCCTCGCGAATGCGCTGAATGATCACCTGCTTGGCGGTTTGTGCAGCGATGCGGCCAAAGCGCTTGACGGTGTCGTGAAGGTCGAGGATGTCGCCGTACTTGCGTTCCTGCTCCTCTGCCTTGTCGGCATCGCCGTCGGTGTAGAAAATCTGAAACAGCAGTTCGTCGCCAATCTCGGCCCGCAGCCCTTGACGGTCAGCGTCGACCTTGGCGATGTCGCGACCTTTTACTTCGACGGAATCGGTGACAATGCAGACCTGGAACAGGTCCACCTGCCCGCTGTCCTCGTTGAACTGTGCCTCCAGCTCGCGCTCGAGGCCAAAGACCTTCTTGGCAGCGGTCATGATGGCTTGCTCGAGCGTCTGGACAAGGACCTTCTTGTCGATCCCTTTGTCCTTGCCTACTTGCTCCAGCACCATCGAGAGGTTGGGTTGCATCGCGTTTACCTTACTTCCTGGCCTATGCCTTGTGGCCGATTCGTCCTGGCCCGTGTGTTTCTACTGTCGTCAGACGAAATCAAACACCGCGTTGGCTTTTTCTATTTCACCGATCACCAGTTCAAATTGGCCGGCGCCTTCGACCGAGATTTTCACTCGGTCGCCATCCACCGCATCAATCGTGCCGCTAAAGTTACGACGCGGCACAGAGTCAGGTCGCTGCGGACCTTGCAACGCAAAGGACTGCGTCGCGTCGGGACGCAGCCGCACTTTGGCTTTCTTGCCGAGAAAGCGGGCAAAGTCGGCGCTCTTTTTGAGAGGCCGATCGACGCCGGGAGAGCTGACCTCAAGGCTGTAGGCGACAGGCAGCACATCGTGGACATCAAGCAGTGCCGATGTTTCACGCGACACCGCCACGCAGTCCTGATGCGAGACATGGCCCTGCCCTGGCAGACGATCGATGGTCACACGCAGCACCCATCCCGATGGGCCGCGGGTCCATTCCAGTTCGACAAGCTCGTAGCCTTGGCCATCAACGGCGGGCTCGATCAGCTTGTGCAGGGCTTTGAGGTCAACGGGCTTCATGGCTTCTTTCAAAAAAAAAGGCGGGTCCGGGCGGACCCACCTTTCGTGGATTCCTACCAAAATGTATCTCCGCCTATACCAGAACCCCGGCCTTGCGCGCAAGAGCGAAGCTCGCCACCGACGAGGGCTTTTGCCACCAAAACGGGCGATTAAGATCGCAAAAAATCGCCATGTCGCTGGTCCGACCATGCTACGAGTTGGGCGGTGCGCGACCCGATTTTTGGCAAACCTCGCACGGGCTGCTCGCTTTTGTGTTAGTTCCTTGCCCACTTCACATGGCGTTAGAGACTCAAAAGACCCACGAACTTCTACGGTCCCTTGGGGAGCGGCTCGCTGCTCTCCGAGGGCATCTTTGACATCGAGAAGCTCCAGGAACGACTGTTAGAAATCGAACAGATCTCTGCCGACCCGGCGTTCTGGAACCAGCAGGAAAAAGCCCAGACGATCCTGCGCGAGCAAGCGGGGCACAAAGCCACCGTCGGAGAATGGCAGCGTCTGTCGAATTCGCTTCAGGATGCCAAAGTGCTGCTCGAGCTAGCCGAGGAAGCAGACGACGAGGCCGAGGCAGGAGAAGCTCGCAAGCAGGCCGACTCCATCCAAATCGCCGTCGAAGCGATGGAACTTCGGCGAATGCTATCCGGCGAGCAAGATCACACCGACGCGCTTGTTTCGATAAATGCTGGGGCTGGCGGCGTCGATGCGCAGGACTGGGCTGACATGCTCCGTCGGATGTACTTTCGCTGGGCCGAGCGCCGAGGCTACGCCATCGAAGAGCTGGACCTGCAAGATGGCGAAGAAGCCGGCATCAAGTCCGTCAGCTTCGCCGTTCGCGGGCCAAACGCCTTTGGTTATCTCAAAGCGGAAAGCGGCGTGCATCGGCTGGTGCGAATTTCGCCGTTCGACTCAAATGCTCGACGGCACACGGCGTTCGCGGCGGTGTATGTTTATCCAGAAATCGACGACTCGATCGAAATCGACATCCGCGATGAAGACCTGGAAGTGCAGACGATGCGCTCGGGTGGGGCCGGTGGTCAGCACGTCAACAAGACGGAGAGCGCCGTCCGGATCATCCACAAGCCGTCGGGACTCGTCGCCAAGTGCCAGTCGGAGCGGTCTCAGCATAAGAATCGGTCGACGGCGATGAAGATGCTGCGGGCGATGCTCTATGCGCAGAAGCTGCGCGAGCAAGAAGCCAAGATCGACGAAGCCAACAGCCACAAAAAGGCGATTGAGTGGGGGAGCCAGATTCGCTCCTACGTGCTGGCGCCGTATCGTCTGGTGACCGATCACCGCAGCGAGCTGAAGGTTGGCAATGTCGATGCGGTTCTCGACGGAGACTTGGACGAATTTATCAAAGCCTATTTGATACAGGCCGCAGGATAAGCCATGGACGCTGCCCAGTCCGTCGGCGAACGCTTCCGCGCCGACTTCGCCTTTGATCCTGATGCGGTGCTGCTAAACAACGCTGGCGTCGCACCGATGAGCCGCATTGCCGAAGCGGGCATTGCACGCGTGGTGCGGCACATGCTTCGCGGCTGGTTCGATCTGGGCGAGGCGCTGCGGCTGTACGAACAGGCGCGGGTGGCGCTGGCTCGGCTCGTTGGTGCCCGTCCAGAAGATGTGGCTCTTTTGCAGACCTGTGCGGCGGCGATCTCACAAGTGGCGCTGGGTCTACGGCTCCGTCCAGGCGACGAGATCGTCACCGTCGACCAAGAATATCCGTCGAACGCGTACGCCTGGCATGTCGCAGCCCAGCGAGCGTCGGCCCTGATCCGCACCGTGCGATCTCAACCCGATTACAGTTTGCCGACCGAGAGCGTCGTTGCGGCGATTGGCCCGCTCACCCGAGTCGTCGCTGTTTCGTGGGTGCAATTTCAAACTGGGGCTGTGCTCGACCTGGCGGCGATCAGCGCGGCATGTCGTCGATACGGGGCTTGGCTCGTCGTCGATGCAATCCAAGGACTCGGTGTGCTGCCGTTCGATCTTCATCGAATGGGCGTCGATGCAGTGTGCGGCGGGACGCACAAATGGCTGTGCGGACCGCTGGGCCAGGGATTTTTGGCGCTGGCACCAGGAAGGGCGGCGGAACTCTTGCCGCTGCTCCACGGGGCGATGACCTACGGCACCCCAGATGATCCGGTCGATCCTGGCCGCTCCCCTCGCCCGGATGCTCGTCGCTTCGAACCAGGAGCACCGATGCTCATTCCCGGGGCGGCGACAGCAGCGACAGTCGAGAGGCTGCTCTCGTTTGGAATCGAGAATCTGCACCAGGCAGCACTGTCCATTTCGGATCGCCTGATCACGGGTCTGGCCACTCGCGGCGCTCAGCTCCTACTTCCCGTCGGAAGTGCGCTCCGGTCACCGATCGTCACATTTATTCCACGCGGGCCGATCGATTCCACCGCCGCCCGACTGACAGCGAAAAAAATTGCCTTCGCTCGTCGAGCCGGAGGAATTCGTCTCGCACCGCATGCCTTCAACAACACAGCCGATGTCGATCGCTTCTTTGCCAGCCTCGACGGCTCTTGAGCTGTTCGCCATCAGTGCGCCGGGGCTTGAGTCGTGTCTGGGACAGGAACTCAAGACGCTGTGCCCCGACGCGATGGTGAAGCCGCAGCCCGAAGGCTGTACGGTCATTGGCACACTGTCGACGCTGTACAAGCTGAACCTGTGGTCGCGACTGGCGACGCGGGTGCTTCTGCGGATAGGAACGGTGCGGGCCCTGCACTTTCCCGAGCTTGTTCGGAAAGTCGCGGCGCTGCCGTGGACAGAGTTTGCCCGGTCGCCAGTCCGCGTGCGGGTCTCTGCGACGGCGCACCGCTGCCGACTCATCCACACCGGAGCGCTGGCCGAGCGAGTCGAACTGGCGCTGCTCGATGCCGGACTGATCCGTACCGACGAGGAATCGGCGCCGCTTTTGCACGTCTTCATCCGGGGTGAGTCGGATCATTTCACGCTGTCGGTGGACACCTCGGGCGAGCTTCTGCACCGTCGCGGCTATCGACTGGAAGACGGCGGAGCACCGCTGCGCGAGACGCTGGCGCCGGGACTGCTTGCACTGGCTGGCTACGATTCTTCGATCGCGCTGTGTGATCCGATGTGCGGCTCGGCAACGCTGGCCATCGAGGCGGCGCTGGTTTCAGGTGGGCGAGCACCGGGGATTGGTCGACGGTTTGCGTTCTTTGACTGGCCCGGTTTTTCTTCGTCGCTGTGGCAGGCGCTGCTAGCGGAAGCCCAGGCCCAAGCTCTTCCCACGATCCGACGCCCGATCTGGGCAAGTGACCGCGATCCACAAGTGATCGGGATGGCACGACGAAACGCCGAGCGAGCCGGTGTCCTCGATCTAATCGAGTTTCAGGTCTGTGCGGTGGACAAGCTGCGTCTGCCGTCGGTCGAAAGCGGGCTGATTCTGACCAATCCACCCTACGGAAAACGGCTTCGGGAAAGGCACCTTGTCGAAACCTATCGCGCCCTTGGACAGCTGCGGCGCAGAAGTCCGGGTTTTCGGCTGGCGGTGTTTACCCCCGATGCCAAGCTCTCCACAGCAGCAGGCGCTTCGCAGCTTGTCGGATCGCTGCGCAACGGGGGACTTCGCGTTGGGCTGTTTTCCAGCGTCGTCGAGCAGTCGCAGGCCGCAGCTACTCCTTCTTGAGCATCTTGACCCGCGGCGTGAGCTTCACATCAATCGCGCCTGCCGCAGGAACCGGGTCGCCCGAGACATATCGCGCCGTGACGGAGAGAAGAACGTTCAGCGGCTTCGCTGGATCGCGCACTGCGTTAATGAACACACCGTGGGCCGGCGAACCATCCGGCACCGGGATCGGATTGCCGTTGTCGGTAATCGTGCTCTTGCGTGGAAGTGGACCAACCGAGCCAATGTAGATTGCGTTGGGGTCCGTTGTGCTGCGAATCCCATCGGGTCCGATGTAGGCATCGATCTTGGTGATATCGATATCGACGCCATTCGACGCGGTGTAGAACAGATTCACGTCGCGCATATTATCGGCATTTGACTGCGCAAAACCGGTGGTGAAGGCCGGATCTTTGGAGAAATCGATCACAAACAGAATCAACTGTTTGATATCGCCAGCACAGAGCATCGTCTTGTCGTCGCAAAGACCTGTGACTTGGTACGTGCTGGTCAGTCCCAGCAAACCGGGAAGTTGAGAGCACTGAATCCCAAATAGATTCTGGCAAGTGACCTTCAACCCCTGATAAGTCATCGGGATGTTCAGATTTAGCTTCAGATCGTAGTGGAGGGTCTGCTCAGCAAGTGTCATCTCTTGCTCGGTCACAGAACCACAACCGGCAGAAGCGGCGCCAAGCAACGCAGCGGCACAAGCGAGTTGAAGGACACGACGCTTTACGGATGATAAAGTCTCAATTAGATATTTTCTCATAGAGAGAAATATATCATATCGAGGCGATCCCCAAAAGAGGCGCTTGGCATATCTCTATTCCCACATAGGAAAGAGAGACGTGCTGCAGTCAGGTTGTAGAGAAGATTACAGCTCAGCCTGAATCTTCGGCGCAGTCACGCGGAGCAGGTAGCGACCTTTCCCGCTGTTGCCGCTCGGCTGAAGCGCCAGTGCGACGAAGTAGTCTTTCGAGACGACCCGGATGAGGAGCGTCATCCGTTCGGTGCGGATGCTGATCTCCTCGACACTGCCGCCCTCGATGATATCGGCGGCCTTTTTCACCTGGGCCAAAATGAAAGAAAATTCCATGCCGATGGTCTGGATGTCGAGCTTCTGGGCGTCTTTGGCAAAGCTCTCGACGGCGATGCCATCAAAACCCATCAGCAGTCCTGCGACCGCGCCATCAGTCTTCTCTACGAGGGTACGCAAACTATCTCGGAACATAGTTTCTTTTTACCGGTTTTTGCCTCCTTAGGTCAATCGCTTCCGCTGCGTCCACCGAGGCTTCAGCCATTGCGGGGCCAAGGCGACCGCCGCGTGCTATGGTGCGCGCCTTCGCCTAAGCCCAGGCCATGTCGAACGCCAGCCGCACGTCTGCCAAGTCGCTTGATGTCACCAAGACCATCTCGCCCGAGGAGCAGGCCCAAACGATCAGTGACCCACGGATTGCGACCCACCTTAGCGATCCGCTGGTAGCGACGGCGCTTGCCAACACGATCCCGAGTCCAGGCCAGAGCCACATCGCCGAAAAAGCGGCTGAATCGGGACAACCTGCCACTTCACCGCCGGTGTCTGGCTCGATGAAGAGCGTGGTAAGCTCGTCGCTGCTCGACTGCGATGTTCCCCCACCGTCAGAAGTAGAAGGCTACGAGATCAAAAAACCGCTGGGCCGTGGCGCGTACGGGACCGTGTGGTTGGCTGCCCAGAAGAACACCGGCAAGCAAGTGGCGATCAAGTTCTATGCCCACGCGGGTGGACTAGATCTGCACCTGCTTCGGCGCGAGGTCGAGTCGCTGGCGTTCCTCTACACCGAGCGAGACGTGGTGCAGCTCCTGGCGGTTGGCTGGGAGCACGAGCCGCCGTACTACGTCATGGAGTATCTGCCGCACGGCTCTCTCGAAGAGCGACTGCGCAGCGGCCCGTTGCCCATACCGGACGCCGTCACGATCACCAGAGTGGTGGCGCGAGCGCTTCAGAAAGCCCACGGCCGAGGCATTTTGCACTGCGATCTCAAGCCGGCCAACGTGCTGTTCGACGGAAACGGCAAGCCGCGGCTGTGTGACTTCGGCCAATCCCGGCTGTCGACCGATCACAAGCCATCGCTGGGAACGTTCTTCTACATGGCCCCCGAGCAGGCCGATCTGTTGGCGGTTCCCGACGCCCGCTGGGATGTGTATGCACTCGGGGCGATGCTGTACGCGATGCTGACCGGATCACCGCCCTATCGCGAAGGGCCGCTTCAGCCACTTTTGCGTCGCGCGACGACCCTGCCAGAACGACTGCGGGTGTATCGCGAGTTTCTGCTGTGCAGCAAACCGCCCGACATCCAGCATCACCGCCGAGGAATCGATGCAGCGCTGGTCAAGATCGTCGCGCGCTGTCTGGCCGCCGATCCGGCGCAGCGCTATCCCAACGTCCAGGCAGTTTTGACGGCGCTGGAACAGCGGAGTACGCGTCAGCAGCGTCGGCCACTTCTGCTGCTCGGTGCCCTTGGCCCTGCGCTGCTTCTGGTGGTGACATCGCTCGTGTCACTGAAAGGCATTCGGGTCGCCGTACAGACGTCGAGTGTCGCGGTGACGCAGCGCGCCAAGGAGTCGAGCCAGTTTGCAGCGCGCTTTGTGGCCGAAACCGCAGGACGGGAGATCGATCGGCGCTGGAGCGTCCTTGAGCAAGCCGCACTCGATCCGAACTTGCGCAGTGAGCTTGCGGCCTTGCCGGAAGGCAAAGGCGACCCAAACCCACGGCTACAGCGCTGGATCGAGGCCCAGAGCCGCCAAAACGCCGACCTCGCAGCGGCCAGTTGGTTTGTCACCGCGGTATCTGGCTTCCAGGTCGCCCGCGCTCCCTACAGCGACACGATTGGCCGAAACTGGGCATTTCGCGACTACTTCCACGGACTCGGACGCGAGATACCGCGAGACACGCCACCGCACACAATCAAGCCGATCACCAAGCCGCATCGCTCCGCGGTCTTCCCGAGCCAAGCGACCCGGACCCGACTGGTCGCATTTTCGGTTCCGATCTGGAGCCAAACTGAGCCGCGCCGAGTGCTCGGCGTTCTGGGAATGACCGTCGAGCTAGGCGGTTTTGGCGAGCTTCGCCCAGGCCGGGGCGCAAGTGAGCGCCAGATCGCCGTCCTGGTTGATGGCCGGGAAGACTGGACCGGCTCGAAGGGACTGGTGTTGCAGCACCCGCAACTCTCCGCGCTGCTCGCGCAAAAGCGACCGCTGCCGCCGTACCGGCTCGATGAAAAGCACATTCAGACGATCGAGACGATGCGCCGCGCGGCTGCCGAAGATCTGCCGCTGCCGCTGGACCTGCTTTTCGATCCGCACTACCGCGATCCGGTCAGCGGCAGCTATGGCGGGGAGTGGCTCATGACGATGCGGCCAGTCCTGGCCCGCAAGAGCGATACCGGCTGGGTGGTCTTGGTGCAAGAACGGCTCACCGACATCACGGAACCCGTCGCACAGCTCGGCTATAGCCTGGTGCGAATTGGCATGATCGGGCTGCTTTTGGTGGCGGCGGTTTGGCTGCTTTTGTGGTGGCGCGTCAGTCGAAGTTTTGGTCGAGCCTAGCTGCCACAGACCCTACCTCGCCCACCAGCCCGCACCCAGCCCGCACCCCAATCGGACGGCGCCAAAAAAGCGGACGGTTTGTGCGGCCTTGACTCCGTCTTGCTTTCTTTTAGGCTGTTAACTTATGACACTGGGTCTGGTTTGCGACGCTTGCGACACGCTTAGCCCGCTGTCGGCTACGCTGTGCTCGGTTTGCGGCGCCGCACTCGGCAGCAAGTCCGTTCCAGGGCCGACCAGCAGTCCACGGAGCTGTCCGAACTGTGCCTCGGAAATCCCCGGGCAACATCGCTTCTGTGGCTTCTGCGGCTCCCGCGCCGATGGAGCCGATCTCCGTCCGGTTTGGCACACAGGCACGACCACCAAGACGCGGCTGACACTGGTTGGTACCGACGGTCAAGAAGGTCTGTCGTTCCCACTTACCGAGGGAGAACACGTTGCCGGTCGCCTCGAAGGCGCGATCATGTTCCCCGAAGACCGGCTGCTGTCGCCGCGGCATGCCACCTTTCTGTTCCAAGGCGGCAAGCTCTGGGTCCGAGACGATGGCTCGGTAAATGGCGTGTTCCTCAAGCTGCGAACCCCCAAGATTGTGGCGTCGGGAACGCAGCTTCTCATCGGTGAGCAGCTTCTGCGAATCGACACCGCGCCGCCTGACGTGCTGCCGTATCCCGACCACGAAGGCACCTACTTTTACTGCTCGCCGCACCGTCCCGCACGCCTTACGCTGGTGCAGACTCTCGTTGGTGGTGAAGTTGGGCTCATCTATCGGTCGCGCGGCGACACGGTCACGATTGGCCGAGAGATGAACGACGTAAACTTCCCCGAAGACCCGTTCATTTCGGCACGCCATGCGCAGATCGTGGCTCTCGAGGACGGACGCTTCCAGATCACGGATCTGGGCAGCAAGAACGGCACCTACGAAAAAGTGCCACGCATGGTGCAGCTCGCGTCGGGCGATCATCTGTTTTTGGGGCAGCAGCTTTTGCGCGTCGAGATTGGCTAACTAAGGCCGTGCCTTCGGTGGAGAAAACCTCGTGGTGAATTGCAGAAACTGTGGCAAGGCCAATCCTCCCGGGCTCAGGGCCTGCCAGTACTGTGGCAATGCGCTGGTCGTCGAATCAGTGCCGCGCGGTGCGCTCCGTGGACGGCTGGTCCTGGTCCGTCCCGACGGCAGCGAAGGCGGTGCCCATCCACTGTTCGAGGGCATCAACGTCGTCGGTCGCGGCAGCGGCCCGCTGTTCGACGCCGATAGCTTCCTGTCGCCGATCCACTTGCGCTGCGAGATCGCTGGCGGTCGCTTCGTCGTCCGTGATGCAGGCAGCCTAAACGGAGTATTCCTCAAGCTCACCGAGGAAGAGGCGCTGTTCGACGGCGCCATCCTGCGGATCGGACAAGAGCTGTTGCGCTACGATCCCATGCGTCCGCCGAAGCCGCTTCCCGACGGCACCGAGATCATGGGATCGCCCAACGCTGGTTACTGGGGACGGCTGACGATGATCATCGGACGGACCCAAGACGGACGCATCATCGACGGAACGTCCTTTCCTCTCGCCGGAGAAGCCGTCGTCATTGGCCGAGAGCGCGGCGACATCCTGTTTTCCGAAGACGGCTACGTATCGGGAACCCACGCCCGCTTCTCGCTGCGTCAAGGTCGGCCCTACCTGCAAGACCTCGCCAGCTCGAACGGAACCTATCTGCGCATTCCGGCCGAGCGTCCGGTCGTGCCGGGCACGTTCCTCCTCCTCGGACAGCAGCTGTTCCGCTTGATGCCAGCGTAAAGAGGCGCGGGCTACCGCTGCGGTTTGCCTTTGAGCGATCCGACCGTATATCCCGCCGCAGGCACCGGAACCGACGCAGCAGCGCTGGTCGATGTGGACATCGCCGGTTGCGCCCCCGCGCGTGGAGCCTTTGGCGGCGGTGAGGTGAGCACAAAAAAGTCGCTCTTTTTTGCGCCGCAGATCGGACACTGCCAGGTGTCGGGAATCTGCTCAAACGGGGTGCCGGGCAAGATGCCGCCGTCGGGGTCACCGACCGCAGGATCGTAGACGTACTTGCACTTTCTGCACTTCCACGTCGTCACAGTGCGGCCTTTTTATCATGGTGGATTGGGCGATGTGGTGCCCGTTTGCGAAATTCCAGCCCGCTCGCGCGCTACTGTCCGGTCCGTGCGAGCGAGCGAATGTGCGCGACCAGGCCGTCGATCTCCTCCCGATTTTTCGCAAGCTCGGGAAACGCCGGCATCTGCGCACTCTTTCTTACACCGGGTCCACCGCGCAAGATGGCCGCGACCAGCCGACCGTTTGACACATTGGACTGCCACACCGGATCGCCGAGATCCTGCACCCGCACTTTTTTGCTGCCAAGCGCCTCGGGGCCATCGCCCCAGCCGCTCGGGCCATGACAGCGCACGCAGCGCTCGGCAAAAATCTGCGCGCCTTTGGCACGAGCTTCCGCAGACACTTGCGGCGACGGTTCAATCGGCGGCAGTCCAACGGTCCGCTGGCAGCCGAAAAGCTGCATCGCCAAGGCCATCACCGCCAAAATCTGTGGCTGTTTTTTTCCGAACATCACTTGCTGCCTCGCGGGTGCTGGAGCGCCTGCGCCACCGAGAGCGCTCCGTAAAGACCAATGTCTTCGCCTTGCACCACAAAAACCGGAATCGTCGACAAGAGCTTGGCGAAGCGGCCCTTGGCGACAAAGTGTGAAAGAAATAACCCGGACGTAAACAGCGGCAAGTTCTTCGCCGCAATCCCGCCCGCCAGATAGACACCGCCACGCGCCAGTGACTTCAGCGCCAGGTTGCCAGCCTCAGCACCGTAGAGCATCACAAAGCGCTGCATCACGGCCTCACACAGCGGATCGGTCTTGGCCAGCGCATGCTGCGAAATCACTTTGGCTGGATCGTCGCTCTTCGCGATCTCTGCTGCGACCTGGGCGCTTTCTTTCACCACGTTCTCGTCGCGAAAAAACGAGTACAGGGTCGCGATACCTGGACCGCAGACGAGCCGCTCTTGGCTTATGTGATCGGGATGACGCCGCGCCAGGTAGCGCCACAGCGCAAGCTCAAGCTCGTCGTGCGGGGCAAAGTCGCTGTGTCCACCTTCCGTCGGTAGGATCACCGGCCTCCCGTCAGAAAATGCAATCAGCGCTTCACCAAGCCCAGTCCCGGCGCCAAGAACGGCAATGGGCGCGCCGGGCTCTGCTTGTGCCAAAGCTTGAAGAGCCGTCAGCGTCAGCCCCGGAAAACTGCCACCGCGAGCCAGCACAGACACAGCGGCGGCAACGGCATAAAAGTCGTTCACCAGCCGAACCGAAGAGAAGCCAAAGCGCGACTTCACCGCCCGACCATCGATTCGGTAGTGCAGGTTGGTGACGTCGCACGTCTCGCCGCCTTCGACGTTTGCAACCGGCCCGGCCACTCCGAGCGCCATCCCTTGCGGCATCCATTCGGGCGGCACCGTCGCAAGAAATGCGCTGACCATCGCATCGAAGTCGGGATACTGCTGACTGGCAAAGCGCTGCTTTTTTAGCGCTTGGCCCTCGTCATCGAACAAAGCGAGAAGCGTCTTGGTTCCGCCCAAGTCACCGGCAAGCAGCGTCATGGAACGTTACGACTCCACATTCTGACGAGGGAGCCCCATGCTATCGACGGCACGCTCGCTAAAGCCTTCTTTGAACAGCCCCTGCCACATCGCCGGACGATAGACGTCCCCAGCCAGCGCACTCGTAATCGCGGAATACGTCGCCCGATGCGCCGCCGACCGAACAAGCAGGGGTCGCAGGCTGCGCGCATAAAACTCGTGGACCAGACCTTTGAACAGATCCGCGCCCTGCAGCGCTTGCGTCTGATATCCGGCAAAGCGCTCCGCCGAGCAGTCGCCCAATTCAAGGGCATCGTGTATCGCTCGCGCCGCGTACTTGCCGCAAGTCACCGCCATCAGCACGCCCGTCGAAAACAGCGGATCAATAAACGCAGCTGAGTCACCGACCAAAAGGAAGCGGTCACCGTAGAACTGCTTGCAGCGATAGGACCAGTTTCCGGTCGTGTCAACAGGCCGAATCCGCGTCGCGTTGCGCAACAGCTCCTGCATCACCGGAGTCGCTTCGAGCGCCGCCATGAACATCTGCTCGGCAGAAAGGCCTTTTCGCGACACCGTAAAGTGCTTTTGCAGCGTGCAGCCAATCGAAGTGACGTTGCCCTTAAACGGGATAAACCACCACCAGCCGCCGTCGAAAAGCACAACCGTGATGTTGCCTTCGTCGGGACCCGACTGACGAGTACAGTTTTCGTAGTGCGTAAAGCACGCCAGATTGGTCGTCACCAGATCGTCGGAAACCTTGAGCCCGAAGCGCGTTCCGAGGAAGGTGTCTCGACCGGTCGCATCGACAAACACCTGTCCGCGCAAGACCTCCGTCGAGCCATCGGCGCGGCGAGCGGTTACGTCTACCCCGCGGTCATCAAAGTGGACATCACGCACCGTGGTTTCTTCCCAGACCTCTGCGCCGAGCGCTTCGCTGCGACGCAGCAGCATGTCGTCAAAGTCCGCGCGAGGAACCTCGTACGCGAACGGATGGTCGGGACGAATCGCATCCGAAAAGTAATATGTCTGGGTCAGCCCCGACTCGCTGTGAATAAAGCGCGCTCCCGGCTTCAGGATGTAGCGCCGCTTCATCTCCTCGGACACGCCCAGCTCGTCCCAGACCTCACCGCCGCAAGGAAGCAGCGACTCACCGAGATGAAAACGCGGGAAGCGTTCCTTTTCGAGCACCAAGACCGTCCGTCCGTGCTTGCGGAGAAAGCTAGCCGTCGTCGAGCCCGCTGGTCCACCACCAGCCACAATCACGTCGAAAGAGGTCTTCTGCATCGTCATCTCGGGTTCTCCTTTATTAGGAATTTTTAATGCCTCTTATACACTCTGCTGCGGTACATTGAACCGTTTGCTGCACGTCGTCGTTCTTCACTTTTGGCTAGCTCGGCGACGCGCTCTCTGGACTGAGCGCAGATGCAGCAGAAGCGTTGGGACGGTCGCCATGAACGCGGGGATCGTACCCACGCAAGACCAGAAGAGAAGTCGGACATTCGCGGATCAGAAACTCTTGCTGGATGCCAAACTGCCGCGCCTCCAAGCCCCAATCACGCCCCACACCGACGATGACAAGGTCGTACGAGTCTTCGGTTCGGCTGCGAATTTCGGCAAGCGCAGCTGCAGCTGGTTCCGCCGACGTCGCCAGCTTGACCACCACTTCGGATGCCTGTTCTCCGAAGACTTCTCGAAGCTGACTGGTGACAAACGCAGCGCCATCTTGGCTCGGCTGTTCATCAAGAACATTGAGCACGGTGATGGACGCGCCCGACTGCACAAACAGGCGCCGCGCCATCGTCAGCGCCGCCCGATCTTGCGATGTTCCGTGGAATGGCACCAAGACGCGCTGAATCGTCCGCAGACCGCGGTCAACAAACACCCCAACGTCCGCGCGCGCTTCTTCGAGCACTTCACCAACCGTCCCGGACAGAGCGGCCCGATTGAACAGCGGACGATGCCAGCCAAGCAGCACCAAATCTGCCCCTTTTACGTCGCTCACATTGGCAATATCACGCGCCAGATGGGATGACACAAACGCAATCGGCCGAACTTCCAGCTGGGCCTCTTCCGCCATCGTCAGCACTGGACGAAGCACGTGTCCGGCGGCTTGCGGATCTTGCGCGTCAGCGACGTAATACGATGGGCGTTCCGAAACCCGCTCGAGCTTGAGCGCATAGATGCGGCTCCGTGCCTGACTCTTTGCCGTCAGCGCCGCCGTCAGCTTCAGCATCCCCGGAATCGTCGCTGGATAAGACACACACAAGAGCAGACAAAACGAATCGACTTGGCGCGGCTCAGCCAGCTCTTTGGCAATCAAGCTGTCGGGATAAATCAGCTTGAGCAGCGGCGCCGTCGACACCGTCGACACCAGCGCCACCAACACCATGATCGTGAACATCGTCGGTGAGATCACGCCAAGGTCGAGCCCGATGTTCAGCACCACAAGCTCCATCAGCCCTTGGGTGTTCATCATCACGCCAACCGCCGCCGATTCTCGCCACGACAGGCCAGACACCCGCGATGCCAGCGTGCAAGCGCCAAACTTTCCAACCACGGCAAGCGACAAAAAGAGCGCAAACAACCCCCACAGGTCGGCTTGCGACAGCAAGTTGACCTGGGTGCGCAGACCGGAAAACGCAAAAAACAGCGGCAGCAGAAACACCACCGCGAAGTCTTCCAGTCTGGCCGCCAGCGTCGCTGCAAAGCCGCTCTCTTTGGGCAGCAGCAATCCGAACATGAAGGCGCCAAACAGTGCGTGGATTCCGATCAGCTCGGTCGTCAGGCTCGACAGGAAGAGCAGCAGAAAAACCGCTGCGACGAGATTTTGCGACAGACCTTCACGGTTTGCGCCTCGCTGCCCGAGCCGACCCAGGAACGGCCGCACGACAAACCACATCACGCCGATGTAAAGGATCGTCAGCAGAGTCGGTCGCAGCGACGAAGAAATCCCCGCGGACTTGGCTGTTGCAACGACAAAAGCAAGCAGACACCACGCCAGCACATCGTTTATCGCCGCGCAGGTCAGCGCCACCGTCCCGATCTTCGAGTGAAGCATCCGCGTCGCCGACAGAATCCGCGCGAGCACCGGCACTGCGGTAATCGACAGGGCCGTGCCCAGAAACAGCGCAAACGACAACGGACGAACGTCCGGTGATGAGAGCTTGTCGTACAGCAGCGTCGCCGTTCCTCCGCCAATCGAAAACGGCACCGCGATTCCTGCCAGGCTGATGAGCAGCGACGCACGGCCATGCTTTTTCACCATCTTGGTGTCAAGCTCTAGCCCGACGAGAAACATGAACAGAACCAGACCCACTTGGGCAAAAATCTGCAAAAGTCCGAGTGAGCTTTTTGGAAACAGCGCCTCGCTCAGCCCCGGCCAAAGCCACCCGAGCAGCGACGGTCCAAGCATGATTCCGGTCAGGATCTCCGAAATCACCATCGGCAGGCCAACAAGGCGCACCACAAGACCAAGGCCACGCGCGACCGCGATAATGACCACGGCTTGGGCGATAAACAGCGCCAGCGGACTATGAAGGACCGTCGCGAGCATCGAGGCCGTCCCTTGATACACTCTTGCAACCAGCGGGTCAACGCCGACGGAAAATCAGCTTTCTCCGATCCAAATAATGAGCCCACATTCCCACCGACCGGGCAAACGGTTCAATCCGGTTTGGTTCTTGACAACGGCGGCCCAAGCGGAAAAAGGTGTGGCCCGCATGCATCGTTTTCTCAGTCGGTATTTCCGCCGAAGCGGTCTTGGTCCGGCGCTTGCGACGCTGCTACTTGCGGCCTGCTTGCCCGATCCCGAAATCAAGGTCCCAGACTTCAAGCCGTCGGGGATCCTCGACCTTGGCCAGCGTCCGAGTGACCTTACCGTGCCGGTCGATGGGGGACGAGTCCGCTGGAGTCCAGACGGACCGGTGCCAACGGGCCAGACGCTGCGCGCGATCTACGTCGATTCCAGCGGTCAGATCTTCGTCGCTGGTCACGGTGGAGTGATCTTGCGCCGCTCGGGGAACAGCTGGTCCACCGAGCAAGCTCTCGACGGAGCCGCAGCCATCACCAGCAATTTTTACGGCCTGGCCGGCAGCGGATCGGATCTTTACGCCGTTGGTGAAGCCGGCGTCGTGGTCAAGCGAACGGGCGACAAGTGGCTGCGCGAGGGAAAAGCACTGGCGGTGACTGCGTCTCTGTTCGCCGTGACCATTGCGCCATCAGGCGACGTCTACGCCGTTGGCGATCTTGGGACCGTGTTGCGCAAACCAATGGGTGGCAGCTTCGGCAAAGACACCGTCGGAGCAGCACTTTCGATGGCCGAATTTCGCGCGGTGGCGGTCAGCAAACCGGACCAGCTAACCGCCGTGGGCCTCGGTGCGGTGGTTGCTGTTCGCAGCGGCACAGGATGGAACGAGGACACGCTGACCATCGACAGCGCAGACCGAGCCAACTTCTACGGCGTCGCAGCAACCAGTGAGGCCGTCTTTGTCGTCGGTGACTCAAATCGCGTTCTCCGTCGGGATGCGGACAAGTGGCGCCGCGAAGCAACCGGAAACTTCACCGGACCGGGCAGCAACCTGTATGCCATTGTCGCAAGTGGCCAGGATCTCATCGTCGCTGGCGCTACCGGACTTATCGAACGCCGCAGCGCACCAACCAAGACCTGGACAAGTGAAGACAGTGGAACGACGGTGATGCTTGGCGCACTGTCGAATGCGACACCGCTCCGTGCCGTCGGTGCGCAAGGAACCATGGTGGTGCAAAAGTGAGTCATCCCGTCATTGCCATCGATGGCCCCGCTGGAGCCGGGAAATCAACCGTCGCTCGTGAGCTGGCCCGCCGATTGGGCTTTTTTCTTCTCGATACTGGTGCCATCTATCGCACCCTCGCGCTGCTGGCTGAGCAAAAGGGTGTGTCTTGGGCAGACGGCGCACGCCTCAGTACGCTGGCGGAAACGCTTCCGATTCGATTTGGTCGCGGTGTCGAAGACGGCGCTGTCTTCCTCGGTGAGCAGGTCGTCACCACCGCCATTCGCACGCCTGAGGTTTCGCTCGGTGCCTCTCAGGTGTCGGCCCATCCCGAGGTTCGCGCAATGCTGCTCGGACTTCAGCGCCAGCTCGCCCGAACCGGACCTTGCGTCGTCGAAGGACGAGACATTGGCACCGTCGTGCTCCCGGATGCGCCGCTCAAGATCTTCCTGACGGCATCGCCTGAAGTGCGCGCCCAGCGTCGACAAAAAGAGCTCGAGGCGCGCGGCGTCAAAACGGATGCTGAAGCGACCCGTCGAGATCAAGAGGAGCGCGATCGACGAGATCTGACCCGGACGACAGCTCCGCTCAAGTGCGCCGACGATGCGGTCCTGTTTGACACGAGTGAGCGTTCCCTGGAACAAGTCCTCGACGATCTGGTCACCGTCGCGCGAAACCGACTGAAGCTGTTGTGAAAAGACCAGTCTGCCGGTAGGCGGCTAGCGAGGGCGGTGTCGAGGGGGAAAATCGGCGCTGCGTGGTGTCGGATGCCTACGACGAGGGATAGCGGAAGATCGTCAGGCCACTGCGGCCACTCGCGGCCAGTCGCTGGCAGAGCTGGTCGATCTCGGAGTCAAAGTCGACCAGTATCGGCCCGGGTCCTCTGCCCTTTTCTGCCTGGGCAACAGCGACCCACTGACCTGCGAGCTGAAATTGCGGACCTTCACCCGTTTCGGTTTGCGGCATGGCAAAAGTGTTCGGCGGACAGCGCCACCGTATGAACCTTGGTTACATCCATAAGCCGCGCCGGGTCAAGGCGCAACTCTACGATTTTGTAGAATTTTTCGGGGCTCGATGCCTGGACGGTTCAATTGGCGGGTCGAGACGGCAGCGGATTGCCTTCCACGTCCCGAAGCTGAACGTCGGACGCAGGCAAGCCAAGCAGCTGCGGCAACTTCGGCAGGAGCTTCTGGACATCACCGACGATGACGATCGTGGCTTCTTCGGGCCGGAGCCGACCGCGGCCCACTTCCTGAATCTTGGCTGACGAAACCGTCTGCGCGCCGGCAATCAGACGAGCGAACTCATCCGTCGGCAACCGGTTGCGCCCAAACGTCGCGTAAAGCTGCGACAGACCCGATGTGCGCTCGCTCTGCATCACCAGCCGCTGAATCGCTCCCGCTCGACTGCGCTGGAGCTCCTCTGCTGTGCAGATTTCGTCGCGCATCCGCTTGACCTCGTTGCGTATCTCGACGACCGATTCAGTCGTCACGTCGCTGCGCACCGCGCCGGTCGACACCCAGTACCCGAGTCCATCCATCCGCACCACCTGCGAGCGTGCGCCGTAGGTATAGCCATGCTTTTCACGCAGGTTCTGGTTCAGCCGACTCGTAAACATTCCACCGAGCAGCACGTTGGCGATATCCATCGTCGGCCGCTCAGGATCGAGCGCTCCCGGCACCAGGTTGGCGAAGCGGACTTCCGCTTGCGGTGCCCCGGGACGATCCACCAACACCAGCCCGCGCTGTGGCTTCGGAGGATTGCGCGCCGGACGCTGGAGCGGCGACGACGACCCCTGAAATGGAATCCGCCCGAGCACCGACAGAAAATGCTCCGCCACGGCCTGCGACGGCTCAAAGTCCCCGGCAATGACAATCTTCCAGTTTTTCGGCGGATAAAAGCTCTGGTGGAACGCCCGCAGATCCGACGCACTCAGCTTTTGCAGCGATGCCGCAGTGCCTTGGGGCCAACGTCCGTACGGCTCACTTGCGCCAAACAGACTCGCCCGCAGGACACGCTCCGCGACTTGGGGCGGTTCGTCCTTCTTTTGCTCAAGTGCCGCCAGCCGCTCACCACGGACCCGTTCCCATTCCTTGTCCTCGAATCGAGGACGCAGCAGCGCTTCGTAAAACAGCGGAGCCGCATCCCCGTAGGTCTGCGACAGCACCCCCATGGTGAGGAGCGTCGTATCTGATGACACTTGCGTCTTCCAGGCCGCTCCGGCTGCTTGCATCGCAGAAGCCCAATCGGTGCCGGTTCGCTGTCCGCTGCCCTCGCTGAGCATCGCGGCCACCGCATCGGCCAGCCCGGACTTGGCGGCCACAGCATCGGCTTCCCCAACCGGAATCGCGACGGCGGTCTCGACAAGCGGCGTTCCAGGGCGCTGCACCAGCGTCACATCGACCCCATGTACGCGAAAGTGCGCACTCGCTGGCGGTAACGGCGGACGAAGCGTCAGAGACTTCGGCTGTTTCGACAGATCGAAGGGAGCCCGCATCGGCGGAGGCAGCGGCGGAGCCTTGGGCGGCTTTCCGCTCGGATAAAACGGGGCCGGTCGCGGCTTGGGCGCGTCTGCCAGCGCAGGGGCGGGCCCTTTGCGCGGCACCACCTGGATTTGTAGCCGCCTGCCACGGTCGCCGATTCCCAGGTCTTGCGCCCGCTTTTGCACCGACTGTGGCGTCGCCATCCGCAGCTTGCCGACAAGCTGGGGCAGACCATTTTGATCCCCATACCAAGCGTAGAGCTGCTGGAGCCACAGCGACTGGCCAAGTGGCGTCTCGATGTCCCGGGCCAGCTCCGTCAAACGAAGATTGCGCGCCCGTGCGATTTCATCCACCGACGGTGGACTGCTGACAAACGACGCCAGTTCCTTTTCGATGGCGGCGGTAAGCTGCTCGCTGCTGACGCCTTGCTGGGCGGTGACGGACACAGCCATCACCGACCCAAGCTGCTGCGGATCCACCTCAGACTCGACCGATTGGGCCAGCTTTTGCTCTACGACCAGGCTGCGATGGAGCCGACTGGCTTTGCCCTTGCCGAGCATGTCTGCGATAAGCACGGACTCGGGATAGTCCGGTGTACCGACGGCGGGCGTGTGCCAAAGAACATACACCCGAGGCAGCGCAACCTGATCTTCCACGGTCACGCTCTGCTCGACCGGCACGACCATCTCTGGCACGCCGCTTTGTAGCGACGGAGCGGCTGGCTTTGGCCGCTTGGGCATCCAGCCGAAATAGGTATTGATGAGCCGCCGCGCTTCTTCTGGATTGAAGTCTCCGACGACGGCCAGCGTCGCATTCGACGGCGTGTAGTACTTGTAAAAGAACTGTTTTACATCCGTCGTGCTCGCCGCGATGAGATCTTCGTGCGAACCAATGATCGGCCACGAGTAGGGGTGACCAGCCGGGAACATCGCCGACGAGATTCGTAGCTCGGCCATGCCGTACGGACGGTTTTCATACGACTGGCGACGCTCGTTGCGAACGACTTCGCGCTGCAGCGACACCTTTTCGTCTGTCATCGTCTCGGGCAGGTTGGTCAACCGATCCGCTTCCAGCCATAGCAGCGTCGGAAGAATGTGACTTGGACCGAAGTCGAAATAGAAAGTCCGGTCGGTGCTCGTCGTCGCGTTGTTGCCACCGCCTTCCGATTCCATCAGCACGTCGAAGCGGTTGTCAGGCACATTGCGCGTTCCCATGAACATCAGGTGTTCGTACAGGTGCGCAAAGCCCGTCCGCCCAGGCGCTTCATCGCGGGAACCGACGGAAAACCACAGCGAAACGACAACCCGTGGCACCGACGGATCACGACGCAAAAGCACCGTCATTCCACTCGGTAGCGTGTATCGCTCAGCGGTGAGCGTGAAGGGATCGCGCGCCGTCGACTGCTGGGTCGCAGCCCCAGAAAGCGCAGGCGGCGCAGTCGGCTTCAGCGATGTGGGTGGCGCAGGCGGCGCTGCTGATGGCACCGATGCAGAAACCAGCAGTGCGCCCGCCGCGGCTGCAAACGGGAGCAAACGACGACGAGCTGACATCAAGCAAGCTCCATTTCCAGACTCGGACGTGGGTCGGTCACGGGTCGCGGACGATATAGAAGCAGGTTGCGACCAATCACTTGAACCAGCGCCGCGCGGCAGTCTTTCGCGAGCTGCTCGGCCAGCTCGTGCCTGTCGCCTGGAGCCGTCTCGAGGAGCTTGATCTTGATAAGCTCATGCTGCTCCAGCACCGTCGCGACTGCCATAAGAAGTCCCTCACTAATGCCGTCTTTTCCGAGCTGGACGACGGGATGTAGGTGATGTCCAAGTCCGCGCAGGACCGTGCGCTGGCGATTGGTCAGTTCTGGAACCCCAGAAGGCCCGAGCTTGGTAACTCGCTTGGTTTTGGGACGAGCAGAGGGACGTTCGGCGCTGAGCTTTGCCATGTCGGTGAACCTAACAAATTGATGACTGACGGTGGGGAAAACGTACGAGCTTGCGGAAATATGCCCCATCGTGGGCACAAAAAGTTGTTGCCAGATGGCATCTGCTTTGTCGCGTCGCCGCGCCCCCACGGGGACAGGTCTGGCGCAGGATCTGGACCAAGCGACGCATCGGTCCGCGCTGCGAAGAATCGTCCGTCGAACTGCGCGTGGACTGGCTGTGGCCTGGAAGCTGGGCTATGGTGCGCAGCGCTCATGACGACCACCGCCCCGCCAGCGTTCTCTCGCCCACAGCGCCTTTTTACCCCTGGTCCACTGTCGACTACAGCGACGGTGAAAGCAGCGATGCTCGTCGACCTCGGCTCACGCGATCCGGTCTTTTTGCGCACCATCGCCGAGCTTCGTGCCGAGCTTTTGGCCATCGCATCCGTCGCTGAGCCAGATTTTTCCGCGGTCCCAATGCAAGGAAGCGGCACGTTCGCGGTCGAATCGACGCTGGGCAGCGCTGTGGGAAAGTCTGGGGCGGTGCTCATCCTGTCGAACGGGGCCTACGGCGATCGACTTGCCGAGGTTTCTCGCGCCATCGGGCTGCGCCACCTCGTGCATCGCGTCCCAGAAACCGCTCCCCTCGACGAAAGCGTGATTGCCGCGGCCAAGGCAAAAGAGCCCGAGCTTTCGCACCTTGCGTTTGTTCACTGCGAGACCTCGACGGGCCAAATCAACAACCTGCAAGCCACTTGCGCTGCTGGGCATCACGCGGGTCTATCGGTGATCGTCGATGCGATGTCGAGCTTTGGTGCGATTCCAACGCCGCTCGATAGCCTGCCGATTGACTTCTTGGTCACCTCGCCGAACAAGTGTCTGCAGGGCGTTCCCGGCTGCGGTCTGGTGCTACTCCGACGGTCGGCACTGCAGCGAGGACAAGCGCACAGCGTAAGCCTCGATCTGGGCGCACAGCTCGACGGACTGGATCGCACCGGGCAGTTCCGGTTCACGCCGCCGACCCATGTGCTGCTCGCGCTAAGGCAAGCCCTGCGTGAGCTTGCCGAGGAAGGCGGTGTGGCGAAGCGACTCTCTCGCTACCAAGCCAACTCGGACCTTCTACACGACGGGATGGCGCGACTCGGTTTTCGGACGCTGCTACCAAAGTCCAGGCAAAGCCCGATCATCAGCGCCTTTTTCTATCCCGACGATCCGCGGTTCGACTTTGCCGCGTTTTATCGGGCGCTCGGTAACCGGGGGCTGGTGATTTATCCGGGCAAAGTCAGCCAGGCGGCGTGCTTCCGAATCGGCACCATTGGCGATCTGCATCCGGCTGACATTCGCGAACTACTGGCGGCGATTCCCGAAGTGCTGGCTGCGCAAGGAATCGCGCTACCACTGGCCTCGACACCTGGTACGGAGCCCTAAGATGGTCGACACACGTTCCCAAGATGGCCGTGGCCCATTTGTGCCACTCAAGGCCGTCATCTTCGACTGGGCTGGCACAATCTGCGACTTTGGCAGCCTGGCGCCGGTCTTGGCACTTCAGACGCTGTTTTCGCGGTACGGCGTTCCGATTTCCGCCACCGAGGCGCGCGGTCCCATGGGTCGGGCCAAGCGCGATCACATCGCCGACATTGTTGCCCTGCCGGACGTCGCACAGAGGTGGAGCCGGACGCATGGCAGCCCGCCCCACGCAGGCGATGTCGACCGCCTATTTTCCGACTTTCTGCCCATCCAGCTCCAGACGATTCGCGAGCGCGCGACGCTCATTCCCGGTGCACTGCCAATGGTTGCGGAGCTAAGAAAGCGTGGTCTTCGAATCGGATCGACGACGGGATACACGGCAGAAATGATGGCAGCGCTCATGCCGCTTGCCGCCGAACTCGGCTATGTTCCTGATGCCGTGCTCACCGTGTCCGATGTTCCGGCAGGTCGCCCAGCGCCGTGGATGGCGCTGCGCTGCGCCGAGCAGCTTTCTGTCTGGCCGCTGTCCGCGATCGTCAAGGTAGGAGACACCGTGGCAGATGTCGAAGAAGGACTGAATGCCGGGATGTGGACCGTGGCGTATGCCAAGTGCGGCAACGAGCTGGGCCTCGACGAGAGCGAGCTTTCCGCCCTGCCCCAAGCAGAGAAGGAGGAGCGGATCAGCAAAGCGCGCAGCCGACTGAAACAGGCCGGTGCGCACTTTGTCATCGACGGACCCGCCGATCTGGTGGCGACACTAGACACCTTGGAGCTTCGCCGCCGCCGGGGTGACCGGCCATAGTTACCGACGGGCGCGCTCGCAGACCACCATGCGCGCACCGAGTGGCTTTCCCGCCAGCGCTGCGATCGTCGCGTCGACCTGAGCCTCGGGTACAAACAGGTAGGCGTGCGAGCTGTGCAGCTCCATCGGAATCTCACCAATACCCTGCGCCGAAACAAACGTCCGCAGCGCCGCATCGTCGAGGTTGTCGCGGCGACCAACGTTCATGTAGAGCCGGACTTCACCCGCGATGGGCGGACGGCTGTCACGCAGAGGACGCCGAGGCCGACGCTCGCCGACGTCACCGTCTTGGGGAACCAGCACGGACGAGGGGGCATCCTGACGCGGGGCCGACTCCGTGCCAGCCGGAGCATCGGTCCGCGTCACTTTGGCGCGCGAGTCCGCCCAAGCTTCCCAAAACTCCCGCCCGTCATCGGTGTGGATGATGTCGAGCGCGGTCGATGGAGCCGACGCGCCAGGCATCGGAACCTGTTCCGCGCCACGCGCACCAGCCGGTTCATCAGGCCGACGCGGACCTCGGCGATCTCGGTCCCGATCTCGACGATCATCGCGCCGACCATCGCGGCTGCGACGGTCATCATCACGACCGCGCCGATCATCACGCGGACGGCGATCATCGGTGCTCGAACGAGCCTCTGCCCGGGCGGCATCCGTATCTGTCGGCAGGGGACGTGCCTCGCCCCGCGGTGGTGCATCAGCAGTCGGAGACCGAACCTCGGGGGCCACCACCGGCTTCGCTTCCGCTGCGGGTGGTCGCACTTCCGTCGCGGCTGGCTTCGCTTCCGCTGCGGGTGGTCGCACTTCCGTCGCGGCTGGCTTCGTTTCCGTTACTTGAGGCGGCGCTTCGGCCTGCGCTGGTCGGCTATCGCTGCGCGGCCTTCGCTCTTCGTCTCTCGGTCTTCGCTCTTCGTGCGAGCGACCTTCGTCTCTCGGCCTTCGCTCTTCGTGCGAGCGACCGTCTTCGCGTGGACGGCGCTCGTGGCCGCGCGAGTGACTCTCGCTTCCATGTGCCGGACGGGCTGACTTCGGCTTCTGCAGGTGCTCTTCGAGCAGCAGTGCCAAGATCGACTCACCCGACTCACTGGCCAGCAACCGACGGAGCAGCGAGCGGAACTCGGGCCCCGGATTGCGATGCACAAGATCCTTTTGGAGCCGATCCATGTAGTGACCTTCGCGCAAGGTCTGGATCTCTGCCTCGGTCGGCAGCGCTCGCTCCTCGGGACGAATCTTGTAGGTCAACTTCAGATAGTAGAAGTTGCCAAGCTCACGCGGGCTGATAAGCGAAACTGCGATGCCCTTCTTGCCAGCGCGGCCCGTCCGACCCGTGCGGTGGACGTAGACTTCGGCGGACTCAGGGAACGTGTAGTTAATGACAAACGGCAGGTCCGAGATGTCGATTCCGCGTGCAGCCACGTCGGTAGCGCAGAGGAACTTGAGATCTTTGGCCTTCATCCGCTTCATCACCCGCTCGCGCTCGGCCTGGGTGAGGTCAGAGGAAATCGGCTCGGCATCGTGGCCGTTGTTGCGCAGAAACTCGGCGACAGCCCCCGTCTCTTCGCGGGTGTTGCAGAAGATGATTGCGCTCTCGGGCCGCTCGATCTCGATGACGCGGAGCAGATCACGCATCCGGCCCATGCCCGTCACCATGTAATAGGCGTGGACGATCTCGGCTGCCGAAATGCCCTCGTTCGAGAGCTGGATGTTGAGCGGCGCGCGCAGATAGCGGTTTTGCAGCCGCAGGACTTCGTCGGGCATCGTCGCCGAAAACAGCAGCGTCTGACGGTCCGAAGGACAGCGACGCAGAATCTCAGTGATGTCTTCCAGAAAGCCCATCGACAGCATCTCGTCCGCTTCATCGAGGACGAGTGCCTTGACCCGCGACAGGTGGAGCGTGCCACGCCGCAGGTGATCGAGCACGCGACCGGGCGTTCCCGAGACCAGGTGCGCGCCCGCCTTCAGCGCTTCGACTTGGCGGCCCATCGGCGCACCGCCATAGACCGCGGTAATCGCCAGCTTGCGACGTGCGGCAATCCGGCCAATCTCGCCGGCGACTTGCAGCGCCAGCTCACGCGTCGGCCCAAGCACGAGCACCTGCGGATAGCCGTTTTTCACGTCCGCGTCGGACTCAAGGACCGACTGCACAAACGGGATGCCGAACGCGGCGGTCTTGCCCGAACCCGTCCGCGACTGAACGATCAGATCGCGCCCAGCAACGACCGGACGAAACACCCGCTGCTGCACCGGCATCGGCTCCGAAAAGCCCATGTCGCGGAGCGCGCCGGCGACATCGTCATGCAGGCCCATTTCAGCGAACGTACGCGGCGCTTTGCCGTAGTCAGCTTCGCTAAGCTCTGGCTTGGCGGGTTCCGTGGCAGCAGTCGAGGCCGCCGTGGGGGCAGTCGAAGCCGCAGGCGTCACTGCGGTCACGATCGGCGCAGGCAGCGTATGCTCAGCAGCAGGAGCTACAGCGGCAACGGGAACATCAACTAGGGCCGCAGGGGTGGTGGGTGCAGCGGTGGCGGTCGGTGCCTCCGCTGCGCCAGCGAGCAGCTGAGTGCCGTCGCTGGGCGAGCTGTGATCTTGCATAAAAACCTCTTGTTCGCGTCGCCTTTGTGTACAGCCGGGCTCCTTCGGCCAGGCAGCTCATTCAGATGCGAAAGCCGGAGCACCTTCGTCAGGTGGACGGCCCGCAAGCGATGAGCACACAGGACGACCATGTCCTGGGGGGAGTCTTGCGCCACCGATATCGACCGTCGATATGGAGGAGACCCCACGTTGAAACGGAAAGGCACAAGCCCGTCTTTGCCAAGCAGCTCGACCACGACGGCGCCTTGGTGCGTCGCAGGCTGGCCAGCAGCGGTCATGCCCACCACGCACCGTCTTGGCGCGCTCAGGGAAACGACGTGTCTGCTCAAAAGGGGAAGGATCTGCAAAGGAGGGCTTCGAAAATTCGCTTGGTTTTCCGAAACGCTAGCGCTGCCCGGATCGGCTGTCAAGGAGCCGCCTATTCAAACAGCAGGCGGCTATAGCGCTCGGCGAAGGCTTCCCCAAATGGACGACGCAAGCGCTCGCGCGGGCCATTTGCATGAAATGCCGCGAAGACTTCTTGTTGGTCGTTCTGCGAACGGCCTGGCGGCGGATCAGCCAAAAGCTGAAGGTAGGCCGACAAAGCCTGGGTCAGCGCCGCAAAGCCCTCTTCGACCTGGCGCGGACGCAGCTTGGCGTGAAGTCCATCTCCCGACGAAAGCCGAGCGCAGAAGCTTGGCCCAGACTGGCTGCCCAGCCGCAAAAACGTCGACCGCAGCCCAGCCAGCACTTTCTGGGTCTGCCAGTCACGCCCATAGACATCGGCATTGACTGATACCCACCACGGCAGCGCCATAAGGTCAGCCAAAAAGCAGGGCAAGTCCCACTCATATTCAGGAAAGATCGTCAGCGCCAGCCCTTCGACCGCTGGCAACGCCGCTGGCCCCATGACGATGTGGCTCAGCACCACCTTGCGCACTTTGGAACTGCGATAGGCCCACGTCGACACCTTCGCGACATCGAGCGGCAGAGCATGGCTGCGAAGGTCCGCGTCAATTGGCAGCTCTTCCAGTGGGAGCTGCTCGGCAATGCGCGCCCGCAGGCCGTTGACCATTCCCGAAATGTCCACTTCGCGCCGCGCCTTGAGGTCTTCTTCGACCGTGCGCACCCGATGACCAACCTCACTGACGGCCTGACGGCCAAACGAAAGCCCCTTCGCAAGCAAGCTCATGGCCGGTGAGGCTAGCACAAAACCGCGCCGCCGCTACGCCGGCAAATCCGTCGCAGGACCGAGCAGCTTAAGACCCGACGGCAGCGAGTCCCCGAAGGCAAAGCGCTCTTCGCGTTCCTCGCGCGGGACCACCTGCAGCACCATCTGCGAAAGCCGTGCCCCGTCATCCGAAGGCGCGGATCCTGGCAGAACGTGCAGCAGCCAATCGGCGACTTTCTGGCGCGCAGGCAGGTGCAGATCGCGCACGCGGTCGCCGGTCAGCCGACAAAGCTCGGTCACCGCGTGGGCAAGCTGGTAGCGCTCTTCTTCTTTGCTGCTGGGCTCCGGCGCGAGCTTCAAAAGCCGCTGCGTCCACTTGTCGGCCAGGCTCGGCGGCACCACCGCATCGATCGGACCGTACAGCGGCATCCGTCCACCGATTCGGCCCATCGACCACAGCCCGAACTCGCTGCGCTTTTTTTCCAGCAGCGCGAGCACGGTGTCACCCAGCTCGATCTTCTTTTTGACTTCCAAGCGCTCACACGCCGCCAGCACGCGGAACACTTCGGCCATCTCATGCGGCCCAATCGCCTTCCGATCGGCACGCTTTAGCGAGGGAACGACCAGCGGCGCCGCGCGCTTCCAGATCTCCTCTTGCTGGTTGCGCGACAGGCCTCCGGCAATCCGCCGCCACAAGATCCACCACTCCAGCCGACAGGTATCGTCCTTTTCGTGATGAAGTCCTTCATTAAATACGCGCCACGCTTCTTTGACCCGCCAGTCATCGAGCGCATAGCCAAAGCCAGGCCGCAGCACAAAGCCGGTCAGGTTCAGCCAGCGCGCTTCGTGCGCCGCACTGCGGGTCCGCTTTTCGCGCGCCGCTTTTAGCTCGTCCCACAGCGCCCGCAGCGTCGCCGTGGACCAGCCATCGCGCGGCCCCAGCACGGAAACCAGCGCCTTGGGCAGACCGGCTGCCGCGGCTTGACCGGCAAAGACGCCGCGAATCTGCTCTGCCGCAGCCGCGACCAGCCCGGCTTGCTCAGCAGGAAGCGCCGACACTTCATCGCCATCCGAATCGGCAGGGGCAGACGGACTTGGCGCTGCTTCACCACCTTCGGTTTGCCGCAGATCGAACTGCAGCCGCCACTTGAGCTGCGCCCCACCCTCGGGATCTTTCTCTGCCGCGACCGCCCACAGCTCGAGCGTACCGATTTCCGACAGCCGCGCCTTGAGCGTCACCGTCACCGGACGCTGCTGCGAAGACTTGGGATGGCGCAGCACCGTATAAAGCGGCGGCAGCTCGGACAGCTCGCTCGAATCGATTTGCAGCACCTGGCCGGGCTCATCGCCTTCGCGCAGCACGCTCGAAAACAGCCGAAACCGCACCGGACGATTGAGCAGAAGCGCCATGTGCTGCGACGGAAGCTCTAGCTCGCTGCCTTCTTCCATTCCTCGCGGCAAAAGACAGATGTGACGGGGCGCTTTGCCTTCGTGGCTCTCGACCTCGATGTAATAGGCCCGCGCCGCCCCACCGGAGATGCGCAGTCCCTCACCCCGCCGCGACAGCGCGTAATACGCCGCTCCCCGCGCGACGGCGAGATCGGGCGCATCGTTGCTCAACAGCCGGGGCCGCTGACCCGAAAACGACTCGAGCACATCCAAAATCCGCGTCCGGATCTGGGGCGCGCACAGCACCCCACCGTTGTAGAGGACTGCGGTCGGGACGGCCTTGTGCTGGCGCAAAAACGCGGCGATGTAGCGCGTCACTGCGGCATCGGCGGCATAGGGCAGACCAAACTCTTGCAGGCCCGACCGCGAGCGGCTCGGATCGGCAGACGCCGCCACCAGCGGAAAGAAGCCTTCGAGGATCGCACGCTCGACATCGGGGCGCAAAAGCTCACTGTGCAGACCGCCCCCGATCAGCCGACTGCCGCGCCCGGCGACATGAACGCTAAAGCGGTCGGGCGGCTCCTCGCCGAGCAGTTTTTCTTTGGCGATGCGACACGACTGCGTAAGACCCGCAAAGGCATGCGCCGCCAGCTTGCCGCCGCCGACCTGCTGCTCGATCCGCCGCGCCAGCAGAAGGTCCATGTTGTCGCCGCCAAGCAGCAAGTGCTCTCCGACCGCGGTGCGGGTAAAGCCAATTTTCTTGCCGCCACGCGACGCCGACTTTTGCACCGAGATGAGCGTAAAGTCCGTCGTCCCACCGCCGATGTCGCAGACGAAGATCTGATCCCCGGCCTCGACCTCTTCGGTAAGCCGCGCATGCTGCGACAGCCAGTGGTAAAACGCCGCCTGCGGCTCTTCGAGGAGCGTCAGCTGCGCCAGAGGGACTTCCGCTCGTCGCGCCGCCTCGACCGTCAGCTCGCGCGCCACCTCGTCAAACGACGCCGGCACCGTAAGCGTCAGGTCGATGTCAGCCAGCGTGCAGCCGCGGGCATGACAAAACGCCGACAGCATGTGCGAAAGATACCGTGCCGAGACATCGACGGGACTCAGCCTGGGCACATCGGGCGCGCCACCCCACGGCAAGATCGCTTGCAGACGGTCGACTTTGGGGTGACACAGCCAGCTCTTCGCCGACAAAACGGCGCGACCCGGAACCAGCAGCGCCTGCGTACGCGCCAGCTCGCCGATAACAAAGTCGGGCGCAGGCTTGTCCTTGGGCAGCCACGGCAGACGGGTCGAATCGACCGCCAGCTCGTGCTCACCGACATGATGATGGACCGAAGCCAGCGTCGGACGAGCCGCCACATCCGCCGGGCCGACAAGCTGGGGGATCGCAAAGTCGCGCACCCGCCGTGGCTTTTCGTCGAGATCGATGAAAGCCAGCGCCGAGTTGGTCGTTCCCAGGTCGATCCCGACCAGATAGCGCACCGTCAAGGCTTAGCTCCCGTCTGTGCTTCCCAGCTCGGGCGTGTCGAGAAGCGCCGAGCTGTCGTCGAAGCCTTGGCTCGCGGTGCGCTCGCGAATGTTGTACTCCAGCTTCCACTTGCGCTGGCCGTCACGCGCGACGCAGTACAGCTCGAGCACGCCGACCTCGCTGACATGGCTTATCAGCCGCACCGGAATCTGGCTGCCCGCGGGTGCGCCCTCCCCGGCTGGCAACACCGTCTCGACCGACGCTTGCTCTTCGATGCCGTGGTCGGGACTGACTTCCTCGATAAACTCGCCGACCTGATCGCCCTTGCGGGTGGACGACGAGAGGAAGCGAAACTCGACCGGCTGGCCGACGTACAGGCCAAACTCGCGACCGGGAACTTCGGCGCTCGTGCCTTCTTCCATGCCGCGCGGCGCGACGCACAGCGCATGCAGCACTGGGTCCATCCCCGGCACCGCCGGCATCGCCGCCTCGACCCCAATGTAGTAGGCGCGCGCCGTGCCGCCCCGAATTCGCAGGCCATGACCGCGCCGGACCAGGCCGTAATACGCAGCGCCCAGCGCCACCGCGTGATCGTAGTCGGCCCCGGTCAGCGCCCGCACAAGCTGCCCCGACCAGTCCGACAGCACTTGTTCCACCCGCCGCCGCAGCGGCGTGCCCTTCATGACCCCGCCGTTAAACAGCAAGGCCG
>CAYTGC010000032.1:0-30329 GCA_964437195.1 uncultured Myxococcales bacterium
ATGACCCCGCGTACGGAGCCTTCCGCAACATCGCGGACTGTCCGCGCAGCCTTGTCGAGCGACTGCGTCACTACTTCCTCACCTACAAAGACATGCCGGGACAGAATGGCCGCCGCGTCGAGATCACCGACATCTACGACGCCGAAGAAGCGCGCCACATCATCGAGCTTTCCCAAGCCGACTACCAAGCGAGCTTCCGCCCGACCTGGTAGCGACAATTCCTATCACTCTGCGCAGTGCTGTGGACCGCCCGGATACGTTCCGTTGTTGAAGAGATCGAGCGTGGCGGCCCAGTCTTTTTGGCTGCCAAGTGAGTGTGGCGAGGAAGAACGGGTCGGTCCGTGCGTACGGCGCTGGCCAAACCACGCCCGGCTTGTTTCCCCAATATCCCTGCGTGTACGTACATCCCATCGCTCTGCAAGGCAGCACCGTATGGGAACGTCAGCGCCGTCTCCTGGGCTGTTCCATCGGGAATCTCTCCATGGAAGGTGACCGGAACCGGAAAAGCCGTTGCCCACAACGCGAAATATGAATCATTTCACATGATTCTTTTTCTACACAGAACTTCCTTACGCCCGTTTCTGGACTGAAGGACTACAGAAGGAACTCACCTGACACAGAGGCTGAGATCCGATCAGCGAGCTTTTCGAAAGGTGAGGTTGTAGCGAGATGTGCCAGTCAGATAATGCGCTGACAGCTCGATCGGAAGGACTCCGTGAAAGCGAAGTCGCGAGGCTCCACCAAGCACCACCACGTCACCATGAGAGAGTCGGATGCGACGCTGCGGGTCTCTCCTTTGGATTCCCCCAAGCAGAAAAGTTGCATCCACCCCAATCGAAACGGACACGATGGGAGCAGAAAAATCCCGCTCATCTCTGTCCTGGTGAAGCGACAGCTTGGTCCCCGGTTCGTAGTGATTGACAAGACAGGAATCGGGCTCGAATCCGGAAAATCCAACCCGCTCTGCAGCCAACCGCGCGAGCGTGTGTAGTTCAGCAGGAATCGTCGGCCAGTGCAGGTCTGTTTCCGGATCACGCTCCGAATACCGATAGCCAACTCGCGAAGAAATCCAGCCAACTTGTCCGCAGCTTGTCATCGCCACCGACATCTGCAGTCCAGAAGCAGTCCGCATCTTGCGAAGTGGAGCGATAGAAATGATCCACTGGACCGCTTGCCACAGAGAGTCCATGTCCCGCAACGCAAAGCCCGGCAAAAGCCACGCGCCAGGAGACAGCTCCTCATCAGTACGCTTTTCCCAAAGCGGAGGGACATTTCCAAACAGAGGAATGGTCATGCGCGCGGACCAGAATCGGCAACGGAAACCGCGGGAGCATCCGAGCTGCTCGCAGTCTTCGCAGCGGCAAGAAGCGGACGTAGCTCGCTTGCAACCGATGTCATGCGAACATAGAACACCCCTCTGCGAACCGGTCGCAAGACCTTCCCATACAGATCCCCGGGAAACTCTGTCGCTTGATCCTTACCGTCAATAACACGAACGAGCAGGTTGCCATTGGAACGTAGCTCGCTCTCTGTTTCTAGCTCCATTGCGATGTCGGACAGTGCTGCGATCTTCCCAGTGAGCGACAGTTCACCAACGTGTTTCTCATGAATGATCGCGAAACGAACCGGAATTGATCTTGCGAGCCGATGAAGCTCGTCTGAGTGCGCAGTGAGAGTCACATCGAAAGGAGTCCCAATCCCCAAGACCTCATGCACGACCAGGGTTCCCTTCACCCCTTTGGGCGTCAGTGTTTGACTCTCACCCAGGCGAAGGATGTCCCCGCAGCGCTGGCGCGTGTCATCGGAGATCAGCACCTGTCCGCCCACTGTATAAGACTCAACCCGAGAGGCCAAGTTTACCGTCGTTCCCATGGCCGTGTACTTCGCCCGCATCTCTGAACCAATGTTGCCAAGCACAGCTTCGCCACTATGAATGCCGATTCCCATCTCCACCTGCGGGAGCCCCTCTGCCACATTCCATCGATTCACTTCAGCCATCGCATTCTGCATTTCGATTGCACAGGCGACCGCCCGTCGTTCCTCATCCCCGGACGCGAGCGGCGCACCAAAGATCACCAAGATTGCATCGCCAATGAACTCATCGATCGTTCCTTGGTATCGCGTGATGATGCGTGTCATGACCTGCAGGTAGTGATTGATCAGGTGAACAACACTCTCCGGAGAAAGCTCGCTGCACAGCGTCGTGAATCCGCGCAGATCTGTCATCATGATGGAAACAAAGCGACGCTGCCCCCCCAGGGCTAGACCATCAGGCGAGTCCAAGATCTGCTGCGCAACCTCATCGGTCAGATAGCGACCAAAGGTCTGTCTTACAAACTCCTTGGCCGACTCCGCACGCGCACGCGCACGCGACTCGGAACGGAATCCAAGCAAGACACACAGGCCGTAGGAACAGCCGAGAGAGAAAAGCGGCGCAACCACCGGAACGTGTAGTCCTGAGTCGAACAGCAGAAACACACAAAACAGCAGCAGACCGAGACCTACCGACAGAATCAAGAAGCCCAACCCCGGTGTCAGGAGCGCGCCGATGAGTCCGGCAGCCACGGAAGATAAAAGCGTAAGTGTGAGTCTAAGCACGAGCGGTGCGGTGCGAAAGAAGTCATCGCGCAGGAGGTTGGCGAGCATCGTCGCGTGATATTCCACGCCCGGAATTGCACCGAGCGGACTGCTGTGCAGATCCGAGGTTGAAAGGGCTGTCGAGCCGACAAAGACATGCTTCCCCTTCAGCCCCATGTCCTGTGCGCCACGCTTGCGAACTGTCCCAATCTTGGCAACAAACCGCATGCGCGCTTCATCAATCACATCGAACGACGCCGTACGCCCAGCATCCGAAACGACTGACAGCTCGATCATACGTCCCGGATCGGTTGCGTAGTGCAGCAGTCCTTCCACGGTGGTTCCGGGGCGCAGCAAATTTCCGTCGGGAAAGTGGTCTGGCAGCAGATACTCGTGATCGTCCCCCATCGGATTGTTGAGGAGTGTCACCCACTGTTCTGCGCGCAAAAGCGACCACAGGGGAACGTATCGAACCGGTGCGCTCTCACCGCTCCCTTGCCGACCATGATATCGAATCAGCGTCCGCCCAAGGTCATCAATGGGAATCGTTCGCGCTCCGCCAAGCTCGATTCTGTCTCCCGGATGGATGCGCACTTGGGAAAGCGGAACGCCAAGGACATCCGCCGCCACGCGAAGTGAAAGGGAGGGCAGGAGTCGCTGGCCATGACGAACCAGCAGAAGGGAGTGACGAAGGACATCATCTCCGTCGAGAAGAACATTCGCAAGGGCAACACCATGCGCACGCGAAGCAATCGGATCAATCACCATTCTTGGCATCACGGGACGACCCATGAGCCATGCAAATTCTGGCAAGAGGGCAGCCTGCGGAGTCCAAGGAATGGCGTTCTTTTCCAGAACAGACATCGCTGTTTCCGACGGAACCAGCCCCAGTTCGCGCGAGTGAGATGACAGTGAATAGGTGAAGTACACGCGACCTGCGCGGGCCGCCGTTTCCCCAAGGAGGGAATCCCACTCGGGATGATCGGTGCTCGGATCAAGAATGGAAATATCAAATGACAGCGTCGCAGGATGAGATTCCCAAAGGCGATCAATCAGCCGCGAATAAAGATGTCTGGGAAGCGGCCAGCCGAGCCGTGCGATGGTGTCATCATCCACTGTGACGACGACCACTTCATCGAGCCTAGCAACACCGTCATTCCGGTCCGCCGAGGTTGCAAGCTCTGCATGTGTCCGACGCGGAAAACGAAGCGAGTACGCACGATCCACAAAGCTTGCCTCAAGCCCTTGTTCCATCGTGGTCGTCTCAATGACGATGTTGGTAGAAGTGCCGACGACCAGACCGACGAAAATCGCACGACCCCAGCGCGCCCGCAGTGCAGACACGCTAGAAAAAAGTCGATCATCGATCGAGTCGACCTTCGCCATCGTCCAGGCAATCCAGGACCAAAGCAGTCGCCGGGCTTGCCACAGGGAAGACAGCAGACACATCGTGGCCACCGCCGAAGCAGCCGCCGTTCCAAGCGCCAACGGGAGATCAATTTGGTGCTGAAGCCCACGTCCGATCCGCCATCGCAAGACACGGATCAAAAGAGCGAGTCCAAGCAGAAAGAGCGAGCGAAGAATCGTCCGCCTCCACGATGAAACAGGCATCACGGAGTCACGGAAAAGGAATAAACCTGGGAGGTCCGCGATGCAAAGCCTGCCGCATTTAGCGCGGTCACTCGCCAAAACCACTTCCCAACCGGAGGCACAGGATAGAGCGTGAGCTGCGGCGCAGCGACTTCGGTCTCGGATGCTTCGACAAAAAAGTCTGGATCACGCGCAAGCTCGATCCGATATCGAACTGCAGAAGGAACCAGTCCAAACCGCAGCGTGGCATCTACGGGCAAACTCCCATCCAGCGGCGCGATGACGGTAGGGGTTGGCGGAAGTGGAGATGGCTTTTCCACCAAACCACTCGGATGAACACGCGAACCGAATCCGGCATCGACCATTGTTGTCGGTGTGGCAGAGCCACTCCCAACTGCAACCTGGCCCATCAGTGTTTCTAGCTGCGTGTTTCCTTCGGTCGTATTTCCAAACCGAAAGGAGGTTCCGCGCACCGACGCTACGGCAATGCGGCTGCTGGTATCGAAGCTCGATCCGGCTGCTGCTTTTTTCACCGTTGCTTCGATCTGTCCACGCTGCACTTCAATGCGAACGGATCGCTCACCTCCGCTGCCAAAGTCGAGCTGTGCCATGCGGATCTGTGATTCCTTTTTGACCCGAATTCCGCTGCCATCGCGAAGCTCGATCTCTGCAACACTGTCTGGTCCCGTGCGGAGCAAATCATCCACCAGCAAAGGCATCGAAGCCTCGGCTCCGCGCAGCTGCGGCTCACTCGGTCCGACTGAAACCGCGCCACTGAGCTTGGCGATTCGCGCCAGCACCGCATCCGGCGCCCGCTCTGTGTAGTGAATCTGCAGACTCGGAAGTTGGCCACTTGGCAGCGCAGGAGCAACCGCAAACACCCGGCTCGCTGGGAGCCCGGACTGGACCAGGGAATCAGCAACTTTCCGCGCCAAGGACAGCGCACCGCCATTCATCCGAACGGAGTCCTCCGCTCGATAGGAGACAGTCACTGCGCGCACCAGCCGATTCCGCTCGATCTGCGCCGCAACCGCCGCCAAACACCTACGCCCAGGCTCTTTGCCGGCGAAATCGGGAGTGAGAGATTGCCCGAGTACGACTGCTCCCCCGTGTAGCTTGATCCCGCCGCACGGCTCATCGGCCCCGGCGGACAGAGTCGATAACAGGAGCACTGCAGCGACGCCGAGACGAACTGTCCCCGAGTGTGTCATTTTTCAACTCCCGCTTGAATCCACAGCTCGACCCGACGATTCACAGCCCGATTGCGCACCGAGTTATTTGGAACCAGTGATCGCTCTGATCCATAGCCCGCAGCTTTCAAGCGTTCCTGGGCAATTCCAGTTCGGATGAGGAACGCGCACACCGCTTCAGCTCGCTGCATGGACAGCTGGAGATTCTTCTTCGCGTCTCCAACGTTGTCTGTATGTCCCTGGATCTCGATCACAAGGCGTGGATGCTCACGCAGAAGCTGGGCAAGCTCACGCAAGAGCGGATTGCTGCGCGGATCGAGCTGCGCGCTTCCTGCACGGAACCGGAACTGCTCTTTGAGGATCAGTTGATTGCGCGAAATCTCGATCTTGGCTTGGGCCTGTTCCGGACATCCATCATCATCGAGACGACCGTTGACGGTCTCTGCTTCCAAAGGACAGAGATCCTGTTCATCTGCGATTCCGTCTTCATCGTTGTCGGGCTCTGGACAGCCATCTTCATCCTCGAAACCATCGCGATCTTCGGCGACCAGCGGACACCGATCTTCCCGGTCAGGAATGCCGTCTCCGTCCGTATCATGGAGCGCATTGGGAATCGGAAGCTCAGATTCCACACTGCGCGGCAAGGAAGCCGAAGATCTGCTTGGAACAGACTGTTCCACGGGTTTTCCCGGCAGAGCGTCTACAAGCGGTGGTGCCAGCAGCGCATCAGGACAGCCATCGTCATCGCGATATCCGTTCCGATCTTCGGACTCATAAGGACAGCGGTCTTGTGAATCGGGTATGCCGTCCCGATCGTGGTCTTGGTCAGCCGCGCGTGGTGCCCATGCAAGCCGCAGCAGAGTCGTGAAGTGAGGAGCCGCTGCAGAGCCCGCCCCAAACAGCGTCGTCCCAACGGCCAGGCCAAGCTGAAGTCGCTTCCATAGCAGGGTCTGCGCCGCCACCAAAACATCGAGCTTTACCGCATCGCTTGCACTCACATCAAAACCAGTGACTCGTCCTCGAAGCCGTGCCTCTAGTCCCAGGTACAGCCTGTCTCTGTCTTGCGCAAAACCAAGTGCGGCGCCGACCTGGACCTCGCTAGCAGCCACGACTTCATGGCCACTGCTCCCAATGACAGCAACCGGACGATACAGAAAACCGGAATCTACCGCCCATCGCCCACTGCCCCCAAAGACCCCGGCCAACACAACTCGCGGCAACAGCAGCTTGCCCTCCGCTTCGCCTTCGTGCCGTGGCATTCCGTCGCGGCGCTGACCAAGCACGGCGCCAATTCCCGGCCAGACATCGAAACCGACATGCAGAGAGAATCGGTCCTGCTCGGCGCGTCCGTACAGCCGGGCCAGAAGACCAACGCTCGGATCACCCAGCGCGGGTCTTTCAATCGGCACATCGCCACTTGTCGGGTCCGCCGTTCCACTCTCGAAAAGAGTGACGGGCACGCTGGCGCGCACGAGCAACCACGCAAGCGGCGACACGGCCACGTCCACAGACCCTATCACCGAATGCGCAACCAGTGACCCGTCGCTCCCCGGCAGCCGGAGCAGATTGCGGTCATAACCAAAGGACAGTCCGATGGCATATCGACGCTCCGGTGCGTACCAGGGACGCTCGACCAGAAACTGCCAGCTGCCAGCGCTCGTCGCTGCACCGCGCGCAAGCTGGTAACCAAGCCGCGGCGTCTCTGCAATCGCCATCGATTGACCCGATACCCACAGCAGCGCAGTCAGCGCGTGAAAACACCACCGACGTCGCAGAGGAAGGCCTAATAACACCGACAACCTCATCGCTTTTGGGGCGCATCTTATGCTCCCGTCTGCTGATCGCGACAGAAATCGAAGAGCGAGAAATGACACGACCGATAAATAATCATTTGAAATGATTCATATTGAACGACGTCCACCCACGGAAAAGGAACCGCTGAAACGGACCCCACAGGGCAGGCACTCGCGCCAACCAAAATGTCGAGAGAATTGTCACTCGGGGGTTTCGGCAAAGTCGGCTTCGTGGTACGTTGCGACAGGTTGCAATGAGCGAAGCAGCGCGCATCGGAGAGACAATCGGCAAAGGCCGCTTTAAGCTTCTACGAAGCCTGGGCCGCGGCACCTTCGGGGATGTCTACCTGGCGGAATCTGTCGATCCACAGGCGACAGCAGGCCAGCGTGAGGCAGTCATCAAAGTGCTGCATGCGCAATGGGCCAAAGTCCCCGAGGTCGTTGAGCGATTTCGCCGTGAGTCAATGGTCACCCAGAAGATCGACCATCCCCACGTCGCGCGGGTCTTTCTACACGGTGAACTCGACGACGGTGTCCCGTTTATCGCGATGGAGTACCTGCCCGGCCACAGCCTGCGGGACCGACAAGAACAAGGCCCGATCGCCTACGAAGTCGCGATGGATATCCTGATGAGCATCGCGGACGCTCTGTCGGCAGCACATCGGGCAGGCGTGGTCCACCGCGACCTGAAGCCGGAAAACATCCAGCTCATTTCGCGCAACGGCAACCCCGACTATCCGGTAGTGCTCGACTTTGGCGTGGCCAAGTTCCTCGACGCAGCGGAAAAACTCACGATGACTGGCGCGCTGCTGGGAACGCCAGCCTATATGTCGCCCGAGCAGTTTCGCGGCGAAAGCAACCTCGGCCCACCGTCGGACATCTATGCACTGGGTGTTCTGGGTTTCGAGCTGCTGTCGGGGCGACTGCCGTTTTCGGGCCGCACGTTTGCCGAGCTTGCCGTCGCCCACACCACCCAGCCAGCACCGCCGCTCGCAGGAGTGCCCCAGCCGCTGACCGAGCTGTTTGAGCGCTGCCTGGCCAAAGAGCCGCAGCGACGGCCACGGGCCGACCTTCTGATGCAGAGCCTGCGCAGCATCAAACAGGGTGCTCCGCCCCCCAAGCTCCCTGAGGTGTTTGTCGATCCCTACGCTGCGACGGGACGACTGGACGAGGCCGTACGCACTGCCGTCATCAATCAAGCGGCAATGGAGAGGAAACTCCAAAAACGGCAGCAGCTTTTCACCATCTTGCTCGCGACTGCGGTCTTCGTCTTCACTTGTGCAATCGCCGTCGTCATCTATATGTTCCTGCTCTAATCGTCTGAGACACAATCCATGCTCGATGATCGCCGACTGAGCCTCCTCCTGTTTCGGTTGCTCTGCTATGTGGTCCTGCTGGTACTCGCCTACATGGTGCTGTCCCGGCTGTCGCTGGTGCTTACCCCTGTGGCAGTGGCACTGGTGCTTGCGTTCTTGTTGAATCCATCGGTGACGGCCCTGGAGCAGCGCAAGGTCCCGCGCTGGCTTGCCGTCGGTGTGATGCTGCTCATTCTCTTGGGCGTGCTGACAGCGGTTGGTCTGACAATTCCCTACTTGGTGCGAAGCGAAATCGAGCGCTTTTCCGCCCAGCTCCCGAGCTACCAGGGACTCATCGATCGCAAAGTCCTGCCGCTGCTCGGCAAGGTGTTCAAGTACCGCGCGACGAGCATTGGCGACTGGCTGAAGCTGCTCACCAACCAAGTGACGGAATGGGTGCGCGGTGCGATGGGCCAAATCTCCGATGCGCTGGGGACGGCGATCTTGAGCGTCGCCGGACTGTTCAAGTATCTCGTCGCAGCCCTGCTTGTGCCCGTCTTCACAGTGTCCTTTTTGATGGACATGCCGACGATTGGCGAAAACCTCAAGGTGCTCCTCCCGCCGCGGCACAAGCAGCTCGTCGTGGACATCATGGACGATATCTACGGTGCGCTCGGAAGCTGGCTGCGAGGTCAGCTGACGGTGATGTTGATCCAAGCAGCGCTGTATTCGATCGGTCTGTCGATCGCCGGCATCCCGCTCGCGATCTTCATCGGCTGCACGGCGGGCCTGCTCGCATTCGTCCCCTACGTCGGTGTGATGGTGGGCCTTTTGTCGGCACTGCTGGTCGCTCTCCTCGAGGTGTCTACGGCTGGCGCGACGCCTATCCTCGGAGTCTTGGCGACATTTGGTGCCGTCCAGCTTCTCGACGCCCTCGTGATCACACCTCGTGCCGTCGGAGGCCGGATTGGTCTGTCGGCGGTGGGCGTCATCTTTGCACTGTCCCTTGGTGGCAGTCTGCTCGGTTACGCTGGCCTGCTCCTCGCCGTTCCAGCCGCTGCCGTCATCAAAGCCTTGTGGCCACGGATGAAAGACGCCTACACTAGCACCGCCTTTTACCGAGGCGACGCCCAGCAGTCCCCCGTCGCCGCAGATCCCCAAGCATGCGAGAAACAGGCACCATGACCACGACCGACAGCCCCGATAACGAGCTTCTCGTTACAACCCAAGGCGCAGTCCGAATCCTCGCGATGAACCGGCCACAGACCAAAAACGGTCTGACGCTAGAGCTTCTGTCCGCGGTGCTGGACGCGCTAAAAGCCATCGAGAGTGACCCAAGCATTCGCGCGGTCGTGCTCACGGGCAAAGGCGACGCGTTTTGTTCCGGACTGGACTTCCGCGCCGCGATGCATCTGGTCCAGGCGGGCGGTTCCGACTTTGCCGAACAGACGGAACATCGGATCCGCAATTACTTTCATGCAACGATTCGGGCCCTGACAGCCCTTTCGAAGCCGGTGATCGCCTATCTCGACGGCGTTGCGGCTGGCTTTGGCTGCGATCTAGCGCTCGCGTGCGACCTCCGCATCGGCACCAAGAAGGCACGATTTGGCGAGATCTTCATCAAACGGGGACTCATGCCCGACGGTGGCGGTACGTATACGCTGCCTCGACTGGTTGGTCTTGGACGCGCGTTTGACCTGATGCTCACCGGCGATATCGTGGAGGCAGAAGAAGCCCAGCGCATCGGGCTGCTGAGCCGAATTGTCGAGGGAGAAGCGGACGCACTGGCCTTTGCTGAGCGAATCGCAGCCGGGCCGCCCCTGGTGATGGCGGAAATCAAGAAGGCGGTCTATGCAGGCCTGGGCCAAAACCTCAGCGACGCGCTCGAAAACGAAGTTCGCGGTCAGGTGCGACTGCTCCGCTCGCAAGACTTTATTGAAGGCGTGAGCGCATTCCTGATGAAGCGCCAGCCCAGCTTCACCGGCCAATAGTCGCTAGGGCATCGGCGTATCGAGACAGGCCGGACGCTCAATCGACGGCGGCAGCGCCGATCCGGGCAGAATTCGTCGCAGATACGCATAGTCGGTATCGCAAAACACCGCAGGTCCTGTCGACGACAGCTCCGCCCGTTCACTGAAGGTGCGGAGCGCCCCCGGATTCATGATGCGTCCGCGCAGATTGCCGTTGTTGTGATACGAGCCGCTGCGGTTGTCTGGATTCGCAAGTCCGAGACTATGCCCAAGCTCGTGCGTCATCGTCGTTCCGATCAAGCTACCAAGCACAAAGATCGCGCAGGCCACTTGCCGAGGACGATCCTCTTTGCTCGCCGGACACAGGCTCCCCGATGACAGAGCAGGAATCAGGGTCGCCTCACGTAGCGTCGCCGGATTGCCGCCCGAATCGGGACGAAGCGGATCAAAAATCCGATCGAACAAGTCCGACTCCCCTGGTCCCGATTTGATGGCGGCCACACTTCCTGGGTGACTGGAAAAACCAAGCAGCTGCTCGGCAAAGACACCGCCGTAGCCAGGTGAGCCATCGTTCTGCGTCACCGCATTGACGCCACCGATGCGATCATAAAGCCGACGGTTCTGCATGTCGCGGCCCGGCGTGTTGTCGTATCCCAAATACCCAAGCCCGTTCGGGTCCGGCCCCCCGATGTCGACCTGAGCATAGTGCGCAAAGTCTTCAGGAAGCGACACGTCCTGGCCGCCTTCGCGAAACTCGATGTTCACGCCAGCATAGTCGCGACGCGCCACCTCAAGAACCCGGGCCCGCACCGCATTGTCGACGGCCCGAAGGCCAAACAGCCGCAGACTGTCCTCATAGGACGACAGAAAGCGAACGACCACGACCTGTTTCGGACGCAGGAGCGCAATCCGCAGCGGCGTGGGTTTGCTCGACACAGCTTCACGTCCGTAGCGCAGCGTCATCGTCCCGTTGCCCGTAAAAACACCAGCCGCTTCGCGCAGTCCACCGCGTGACTCGAGCGCTTGTCCCAGTGCATCGGTTTCGTCGAGGACGTAGCGCCCGACCGGCGACGGGTAGCGAGCCAACCACTTGACGACGATCTCCGTATCCACCGGGATCATGACGGGCGAATTCTCGAGTGAAAACTGCCCCTGCAGCCGAACCAGAGTCGCTTGTCCGGCTTGTCCGCCGATAAATCCTGCTCCTTGCATCTCGACGTACTGTCCGAGGCTGGCCGCGCTGGGTGACACCCCCGTAAGCTCGGGTCGAACCTGCTCGACCGCCAGGGCGCGTGAACCCGACACCGTACGAGCCGCCGTCCCCGGAGGCTGATTCCGCAGCCGAATCGTCCCCGAGAACTTTCCAGGCATCACGCCGTGGATCGTCGGAGCGTACGGCACGATTCCCGCCGTTCGATCGAAGCGCGACTGGCGCTCAACCAGGATCTCCACATCGCGCACGTTCCTCCCATTTAGCGAACACGGCTCGCTCGCACCTTCAGGAAGGAAGCAGCCCGACAACAGCGCCACCGTGTTGCCCTCCCCGCCGCCAAACAGAAAACCGTCGCCGCGCAAGACCAGCCAGTCATTGGGATGGATCTTGCCCGACAGCCGCTGCGCTGCGGGCAGTTCCACCACGTCCAAGCGCGGAGTCAAGTTCGGGAACAGTTTGAGCTGAACTTGAATTGGCTCGGTGACGTGTTCTCGACGGTCTATCACACTCTCCACGACTATTTTGGCGTGCCCGGAAAACTCGACGCTGTTGCCCCTGAGGGCATCGAGAACGTCCGAGTCCACCCGCAGCTGCGCCTCCTGAGGACTCACGTACTCCGCGCGAAGCCGGACATCGAGGTTTTGTGGCACCGAACCGGGTGGCTTGACCGTTCCGCTCAGCCACAGATGAATGGCTCCGTCCCCAGGTCCAGGGAGTGAGCGACCCCGAATCACCAGCCATGAAGCGGGTACCAGTGTCGTCGGTGCCAGACTCGTAATCGCCAGCGCTGCCAGACCTGGATCCGGCTCGCTCAGCGACTCCGTTGGCGGCGCACAGGAGGCCAACAGAAGGCACCACAGCAAAAGGAGGCCTCTCATGCGGACCTCCGCAGGACAATCACGTAGCTTTTTCTCACAATGCGCTCACCAGCCTCGGCCTGGATGAGCAGCGGATAGATCGTTTCCATCATGGCCTGGCTGGTTGATGGACAAAACAAGAGCTTTCCGGCGAGCTCTTCGGTCTGGGCGATCTCTGCGTTGGGCGGAGGATTGACCAGCGAAAGGGAAACCTGGGGCGTACTGTTCGACTCCACCACGACCGATACTGCCGCACAGGGCATCATCCGCAGATCAAGCGTCGTGCCTTCCCCCACTGGCTCACGGAACACCGGTGGATCACCGCCTGGATCAATTGCAAAGCCAAGCGACAGTGTTCCGTGCAGGTTGCCACGCGAAGCAGCAAACTCGATGGCAAGCGGACCGACGTCCGTAGCCAGCGGAGTGAACCGCCACAGTGCTCGGCCACCACTATAGGCACTCAACGTCGGACGATGGAGCCTGGTCGCCAGCTCTGGATTGCTCGGGGACTGCCAAGTCCAGGTGAGTGGATCGTTTCCGGCCCCATCAGCAAGAAGTGGAATCACAACTTCCTGCGCAACAGAAGCCGAGTGTGGCGCAATCGCCGACAGCGCAAGCGAGCCGTCCGGTTGGCCACAAGCTGCAGCAAAAAGCAGCACGGCAAAAAGCAAAGCTCTCACGCCGCTAACATACACACAAACTGCAGTCCCGAGCACACACAGTTCGAGAACGACAGCGCCCAAAAATGCAAAGAGCCCACCCCATTTCTAGGGCAGGCTCTTTGTGGGATCGAGAAGGCGGGCTAGGCCCGCTTGTCGAGCCGAAGGAGAGACTACTTGTCCTTCTTCTCTTCCTTCTTCTCTTCCTTCTTCTCTTCCTTCTTCTCTTCCTTCGCCTTCTTGGCTACGGTCTTCTTCTCGCCCTTCTTCTCATCCTTCTTCTTCTCGGCCGGGGCGGCCTTGTCGGCCGGAGCAGCGCCGGTCTCCTCGGCCATGGCCGGGGCAACGAGCGAAAGGGCGAAGGCGAACGCGAACAGGCTGGCAAGCTTCTTCATGTGTTTTCTCCTATCAGATTGGGGTTGAGGTGTAGCGAGCGGCGCCCGCACACTCTGACCAAAGGCCTTTGCGGAAACCATGCCAAGCCCGTTACCGGCCTGCCACAAAGCGGCTCGAACCAGCAGTCACCGCCGAGAAACCCGCGTTTCCATCCTGGAGGCCGCAGACCACGAGCGCCCGACCTCCCCTCGTTCAGTGGGGCAAAACGACTCATGGCCAAAAGGCCACACGCAAGCACGCCTCATATCGCTCAAAAACATCAAGCCAGGCTACGATTGCAGGATGAGAGATTGAACCACCGAACCAAGTCGAGCACACTTGCCATCTCGTCCCGAAGCACCTAGAACGGAGTCGTCGACATGGGAACCATGCAGCACAATCGACGGATACACCTGCTGATTCGTGGCAGGGTACAAGGTGTGTACTATCGCTCTTCGGCGTGCGAAGAAGCGCGAGTCCTTGGGCTGCGTGGGATGGTGCGCAATCTGCCCGGCGGTCAAGTGGAGTTGGTAGCCGAAGGAGAAGAAGCGGCGCTTGACCGATTGATTGCCTGGTGTCGTATGGGACCACCGGCTGCCGAAGTGGCCGAAGTGGAAGTAAGCTACCAGTCTGCCACAGGCGAATACTCCGACTTCCACGTCCGCCGCACTGTGGTGCCTCTGCTGTAGCCGAGGAAGGGCTACTTGGCCGCTTTCGCCGCGTCCTTGGCGTCGTGGCGAGCATCTTTGGCGTCGCGCTTGGCATCTTTCTTATCGTGGGCCAGCTCCTTCTTGTCCTTGGCCAGCTCCATCTTGTCGTGCTTGAGTTCTTTCTTGTCCTTGGCGAGTTCCTTGGCGTCCGCCTTGAGCTCTGCCTTGGCCGCCTTGAGCGCTTCCTTGTCACCAGCAGCCCGAGCTTCCTTGATCGCCTGCTTGTCGGCCTTGACCTCTGCCTTGTCGGCCTTGACTTCTTGACGGTCCTTCTTGATCTCAACCTTGTCGGCCTTGATCGCAGCCTTGTCCGCCGCGATCTGTGCGTTGCCGGCCTTCACTTCGGCCTTGCTGGCCTTGACGTCCGCAGTCGGAGCCGCAGCCGGCGCGGGTGCCGGAGTAGGAGCCGCCTGGCCAAACACTGCCGGAGCAGCCAGCATCATTCCCATCGCAACCGTCAGAGCCGTCTTGGTGTTGGTACGCATTTTTCGTGTCCTCCCGAGTTCCGTGATTTGAAAGCGGTGCTAGAGCGCCCGTTCGTGAGATAGATGACGAATCGAGTCGTCTGTTTGTTCCAAATAACCTTAAATCTTAAAATGTATTAGAAAATACATTAGATAGAGTTTTTGTTGCCAAACTTTCTTGTCCGCATGACCTGGCCAAGCGAACCAACGGGACCCAAGCTGGAACCAAATCTGGCGTGGCCTCGTCCCACTGCGAGAATCCATGCAAGCCGTCCTCCGCTTTCCTGGTCGCGACCGCCCGATCGCTAGCAAGAGCCCAGGCGACCAAGCTCCAAGCCCCCACGATGAGCCACGCGGCGGTCCCGAGGTCGCGCAGCTGATTCGCCAAGCGCAGCATGGTGATGTCATCGCATTCGAGAGACTGATGACCATCTACCAAAGCAAAATTTTGGGCTACGCCAGGGCGTTTGTATCCGATGGAGAACAAGCGTGCGACGTTGCCCAAGACGCGATGATTCGGATCTACCGCTCGCTCGGCAGCTTCCGTTTTCAGTCGTCCTTACAGACCTGGATGTTTCGCATCGTGCGCAACATCGTCCTCGACTACGCCAAGAGCCGCCGCAGCCAAGAACGCAAGCGCGAGCAGTCGATCGACAAGACGCCCGAACGCGAAATGGGAGAGCCTGGCGAGGACAGCCCCGAAGCGCAACTCCTGGCACACGAAAGAAAGTCGCAGCTGTGGCAGGCGCTTGCCGACGTGCCTGAAACCTACCGCAGCGTGCTCGTGCTCTGCGATCTGCAAGGGATGAGCTATGAGGAAGTTGCGGCCATCGTCGAAACACCGGTCGGTACGGTGAAGTCACGACTCAATCGTGGACGGGAAGCCCTGCGGCTCGTTCTCCTTGCCCAAGGACATCTATCAGACAATGCCGTGCCCGATGGTCCTCTGCCCGAAGGAAAAATGTCATGAAGTGCGCAGCCTGTAGCAAGCAGCTCGCATTGCTAAGAAGCGGTGAATTGTCACCGGACAGTCGTGCTGCCGTCGAAAATCACTTGGCTGGTTGTCAGGACTGTCGACGTCACTTGGGGCAGCTCGATCTAACGATGCGAATGCTCCGCGAGGCTGGTCAAAATCTGTCGGCTCCGACGGACTTTTCGGCCAAACTGAGGGACCGGCTGCACCAAGAGCCCTCTCCGACGATCCCACTTCTCACGAGGCTGTGGTGGAAGCTGGAACAGCTTGGCCTCGATAGTGGGCCACGGCTGTGGACATTGGCGACGGCAGCGGCGGTGCTTGTGCTGCTGTCCATCGGAACGATTCGAGATCGCGGACGAGGGCAAGCGACGGTCTTTCTCCCCGAAGAGACGGTCGCGGCATCCTTTCGCATTCCCAGCCATCGCGTCGCCGTTGTGCAGCTCGATTTTGTCGCTGATGTGTCGGTCGATGATGTCCAGTTTGAAATCACCCTGCCGGGAGAGCTGGAGTTTGTCGATGCAGGTCAGGCGGTCGTTGAACGGCAGCTGTCGTGGCGAGGCTCGCTTGCCGTCGGTTCAAATCCAGTTCCAGTCGCGGTTCGTGGCGCTCGTCCTGGCCGATATCGGGTCACCGCAAAAGCCAGCGGTCGTGATGTCACCGTCCGTCACGAAGTGATGCTAGAAGTGGTGCCATCATGAACCGGCTCCCCGCACTTCTGCCGCTCGGCGGAGCGATTCTTTGGGCCACCACGGCATCGGCACAGACCGCACAGCCCAAGGACAAAGAGCTTGGTCGCCCGCCCCAAGTGCGCACGTATTCGACCGTTACGGTTGTCGATGATCCGGCGAAGGCGCCGCGCTTGCCGACTCAGAAGACAGCCTCGCCCATCACCCGAGAGACGCCGCAGCCAACGAGCAAAGACGCGCCGCAGCTCAAAGACGCGCCGCAGCCGAGAGAACCCGGAGCAGGCGCCAAGGAAACAGCCGCACAGCTGCGCTCCGACGCCAAGGCCGGATCAGATGGCAAATCAGCCGACCGGCAACGGGTGGAGGCGCTTCGACAAGATCTACGGACCACTGCACGAGAGCTCCGGGAGACAGCCAAGCGCGACGTTGTCCCCGAGAAAGCGACTCTCGCCCAACCAGCGCTCAAACGGACGACCACGGATCCGACGCCGACAGCAGAAAACCGTCGCGAGCAAAGGCTTCGTCTGCTCCTCGAACGCACCGGACGAGACAAATAGACCGGCAGCAGCTTCATCCGTCCGCCCAGTGGAGGAAATGGGACTCGAACCCACGACACCCGGCTTGCAAAGCCGGTGCTCTACCAACTGAGCTATTCCCCCGGGAAGGAAGAAAACTTGCGGAAGCAAGTTCGGGCGGACGGCTGAAGTGGTGGAAACTATAGCCACATCGGTGCGCGCCTGACAAGGCGTTAATTTGGCGATGCGCTCGCTTTGGCGTTTTTTGCGACCCGATTGCGACGATTGGTACTCAACCGCAACGCAATCAGCGACGACGCGACACAGAGGCCCGATACGATGACCACCGCGCCCGTGTTGCCTTCCATCCGACCAAGCAGCGTCACCGGCAGCACTGTGGTGGCACAAACCGCCCCGATGAGCTCGAGCTGAGGCGGACGACTCATCCGCTGACGCGCCGCGTAGAGTCCCAGACCGATCGATGCCAACGACAGCGTCACAAGGCTCTGCCAGCTCGCCGCAAACGCCTGTGACTCGGGAAGCGAGTTCTCGCCTCTGTGAAGCAGAACCGCGTAGAGCGCAGGAATTCCGACCGGCAAGATGGCCCCGACGGCAAGCGTCGCAAAGTGAAGTGCCGCCGAACCGATGACCACCAGACCAATTCGCAGCGGTGCGCCCGCGCGCTGTCTCGATAGCGCCCCAAGCAGAATCACGATGGTGAGACAGCCAAAACCAAACGTCTCGCCGAGCCGCTGATAAAGTCCCCCGGGAGGCAGCAGCGCCATGTCCCCAAGGAGTGTCACCGGCTTGGCATCGGGCTGAAGCTGAGGGTCTACCGACGGGCCCTTTTGGTACACCCGGCCAGCGGCATCAATGAATGCCGAAACCCCCGTGTTGACTGCACGCACCAGCTCGACCCGGTGTTCGACGGCCCGATAGACGGCCAAGGCCAGATGCTCGTACGGTTCCGACGTCGCCCCAAACCACGCATCGTTGGTGATGTTGACCATCAGGTTCGGCGGATTCGGGTCGGAAAAGAGTCGTCTTCCGAATGCTGGAATGATGTCCTCGTAACAGATCATCGGCCCGAGCGAGTAGCGCTTGCCGCGCAGCTCGAACGGGAACGTCGTCGTCTCGGTTCCCCGTGAGAAGTTCGAGATCGCCGGGATCAGCTCACGCAGCCACGCAAGCTGGTGCGCAAACGGCAGATATTCGCCAAAGATAAGCAGGAAGTTCTTATCGAACGTACCGACGGTCTTGCCCTCACGGTCGAAGAGCACTGCCGTGTTGTAGATGTCCAGATCGCCGTCGGGTCCTGGACCCATTGTGAGGGCACCAAAGAATATTGGCGTTGAGAAGCCGCGCTGCACCTTTCGACCATCCCGTTCCTGAAAATCGCCCCGAACCGGACGCAGCATCGGATACGGGTACGAGGACTCGGGCCAGACCAGCAGATCGGCCCCCTTGGCGGTCAGTTCCTGACTCAGTGACAGATGAAGCTGATGCTGCCGCTCTCGCAGGCCAGGAACGAATTTTTCGTGGATACCGACGTTGGCCTGGACCACGCCGACACGCAGCTTTTCTGCGCTCGCTCGCTGGGACTCGACCTGCTGGATACGCACCGTCCCGTACAGCAAACACAGCACGATCGTTCCGACGGCCAAAAGCGGTGCGCCCAAAAAAGCCCGCAGCCGCCGCCCCGGCTTGGCACGACCCAGCGCATGCAGCACGTCGAAGAGCGCACCATTCGATAGCACCAAAAGAAAGCTCACGCCGAGTGGCCCGGTGATGTCGGCGATCTGGATGACCGTCGGTACCCATGCCTGTGTGATCGCGAGATACCAGGGAAAGACGTACGGCACGCAAAGCTCACAGGCCACCCAGACGAGCGGGGCGAGCCATGTCACCTTGACGCCCATGTGCATTCGCAGTCGGCACAGGATCACGGCAAACAGCCCAAACGTCAGTGCTTGATACGCAACCAGCAGAAGAAACAGCGGGGCCGCCGCGATCCAAGGTAGATGGCCGAAGCGCTGGAGCAGACCAACGATCCAATAGAAACCACCGCCATTGGCAAAGATGCCAGTCAGCATTCCATACAGGAACGGATGTCGCGTTCGAGGCTGTCCGTCATCGTCGAGAAGTACCCACAATAGAGGGACTAGGCCAATCCAGCACAGCGGCCAGATGTCAAAGTCGGCACACGACAGAAACAGCAGCGTTCCAGAAAGGATGCACAAAAGCAGTCGACCCCAGAGGCTTTCGACCACCGGAATGAGAAACCGCGGCAACGAGCCTGATCGACGCGTCACCGCATCCGGTGCCGAGCAAGGCGGCTCGGACGCGGGCGAAGGATCTGACAGCGGCGGGGGATCTGATGGAGTGGCGTTTTCAGCCGGTTGTGAGCCAGACATCCTCGGCAGCATAGCGAATCTCTTCGCGGTCTGCCTATACTTCGCGGCTGGCGATGAGAAACTAGAGTCCCGTCGCTAGATGCAGGGCTCTGGCGACAGGGCGTAGCGTCTCTCGCACGACATGGCGAAGCGGCTCGTGTTCAGCGACGAGTCGCGCGATGCCTGGGCTCAGCGTGTAGTAGCTGCCCACCAGGCTTTGTCCAAGCGGCGACTTGATCAGATACGCATCCCGGACCCGACGCAGGACATTCACCTCGGGCTCAAGCTCGGAACCAAACGCGGCGGTCGCAATGAAGCAGCCAGTAAGCGTCGTAAAGTTCGCGCTCGAGGTATCGATCTCCATGGTGACAAGGCTCGCTGGAGTGCCACACCGACTGACTGGCTGCACCGCGACGTAGTACTTGGTCCGCGGAAGCAGACCGACGATCTGCGATCCGACAGTCGAGCCCGGCGGTCCGAGGTTGGCTGATGGCGCAGGCAGCGCTCTGGCAAAGTTCTCTGCCGTAATCGGCCCCGTGCTCTGATACCGGATTCGATACTCCCCTGCAGGCGGTCCCGCTGGCACCTGAAAGTTCAGTCGGAACGTGGTGTCGGTCACATCCGCGACCATCAACTTCGTCGGTGTGGACGGCATGTCGCACATTCCCGGATCGCACGGCGCCACTGACACTTTCACTCGCCAGGTACCGTTTTCATCGGTGTTCTGCGCCAGCCGGTCTGCACCCGAGCCGCCACTCTGGCTTATCGTCGAGTCCGGGGGATTTAGCTTGCCGCTCTCCCCTTTGAAGTCGCCGTATCCGGCATAGGTCGTCGTGGTCGCAATCCGTCCGCTCTTGTCGAGTCGAAATGGCACCTTGTAGACGATGCTCGGCTGGCCAAAGGGATCTTTCCCCAGGTGGTCCCACTCTGCGTGAGGTTCGGCCATCGCACGCCCCGTCGGCCAGTACGCGTTGAAGTCACCTTCAATTCCAACTTCCACGTACAGCACATAGTCATCGTCGGGGACGAGAGCGTCCGCAAACCAGCGAATCGGGTCGATGAGCTTGCCGTTGGCCGGCGAAGCCCCCGACACAACGGCAACATCATTGTCCGTCGCAAAACGCTTCACGTCAGCGCTGTCGTTGCCACCCACCACCGACAGGTCAGCGCGCGGTGGATACGGCGAAGTCTTGCCGGAAGCGTAGTAGCCCTTGCTGCCATAGAACGCCGACGCGCAGCTTACGACGTCGACACCGCCCATTTTTTGGATGCGCCATCCCGACGGTGAGCAGTAGTAGTTTTCTGTCGATGAAACCGGACCGTGATAGGCAACCGTGTTGTCGTCGTCTGATGGCGACCCTTGAAAGTCAGGCGGACACGACGGCGAGCATTTTCCGCCCATCATGATGTAGCCGTAGGTCTTGCCGCGCCGGTAGGCCCAGACCGGCAAGCTCTGCGGACGACGACCATATGGCCAACGAAAATCGCTCTTCAGCCACTGATTGCCAGGACGATTGCCAAGACCGAGCATGCCGATCGAACGCGTCACGAAAACATCGGTCAGGAACCGTCCGTCCGTCCGCTCGACCCACACGGCGATCTGTGGCCTTATCTCCTCGCGCCCGTTTCTGGCTGGGATGCCTTGGGGCGTGAACCGAACCTCGACGCCGCGACAGCTTGGCTCAGCTGTCACCGTCGAACCGTGAGCAATCAGAAGACCAAAGACCGACGCCCAAAGAGGTCGCTTCATAAGCTCAGTATATGACCGCTTTGCCGCATTCATGGCCCTACTCCTTCTCGCTTGTGATTCAGAATCACGCTCTCGAACGGACGCAATCGCAGACGGGTGCCCTCGTACAGCGGTGGCGAAAGCCGGGACGAAAGCAGCACAGACCGCGGCTGAGGCAGTGACACTTCACGCAAGCCTGCCGAAAAGTTGAGCAGCACGTCGATGCGCTCGTCGCCAAGCTCACGTCGATAGCCAAGGACATCGTGAGGCAGGTTGGTGGGATGCCACAGCGTCAGGCTCCCCGCTTGCAGCGCTGGTGTCTGCTTTCGTAGCTTGAGCAGTCGCCGATAGTGTGAAAGCAGCGACCCGGAGTCGCCCGCTTGCGCCGCCACGTTCGTCCACGGATAGCTTGGATGCACCGGCAGCCACGGACGCGTCCCAGTCGCCGAAAAGCCAGCGTTGTCATCGGCGGTCCACTGCATCGGCGTCCGGCACTCATCGCGATTGATAAGCACGCCTTTGCGCCGCAGAACTCGCTGAAGCCACGGCGGCACAAAGCGATAAAAGTGCGCCAGCGGGTCAAGCGCCGTCGAAATGGGCAGATCGAGGTTCATCATCCCGATCTCTTCACCTTGGTACAAAAACGGGACTCCGCGGGCCGTCAGCTGCAGCGTGGCCAAGACGGTGGCGCGCACCGGATCATCCCCAATCCGTTCCATGTAGCGCGCCCTGTCATGGTTGCCCAGCACCCACGTAGGAAGAAGCGGTGCGGCAAAGTCTCGCTCGTACTCGGCAATCAGCTCGTGAAAGGCCGCAGCGGAAAACTCGGTCCGCAGCGTCTTGAACAAGAACACCAGGTTCAGGCCATCGCCCGCATCACCACAGTAGGCGCGCAAAAGACTCGGTGGACCAAAGACTTCACCAACCAGAAAGCGCGGACCGCCTGGGACTTGGTCCACAAAAGCCCGCAGCTTGCGCGCAAACGCCATGCTGTCCGGGTGATTGATCGTGTAGAGGTTGCGCTGAAAGAACCCGTCCGCATTGTCCTCGCTCGGTAGAGGTCGAAGCGATGGCGGATTGTCCAAAAAGCGCGCGTCTTTAAAGATTGCATTGAAGATATCGAGCCGAAGACCATCAACGCCCAGCTGCAGAAAGCGCTCGATGATGCCGAGCATTTCGTTTTGGACGACTTCGTTGCGGTGGTTTAGGTCTGGCTGGAACGGCAGAAAGCTCGCGAAATACCACTCGCCGGTGTCCCCATCGCGATGCCAACCCAAAGGCCCAATCATCGAGCGCCAGTTGGTCGGCGGCTGCTTCCCCCCTGGACCGCGCCCGCGACGGAAAATGTAGTAGTCCCTCTCTGGGCTCTGGGGGCTCTTTCGAGCCGCCTGAAACCACGGATGCTGGTCCGACGTGTGGTTTAGCACCATGTCGATCACCAGCCGCATGCCGCGACGGTGGACTGCGGAAATTAGCTCCTCGAAGTCAGCCCACGTGCCGTGATCCGGCGAAACCCTGGCGTACGAGCTTATGTCGTAGCCAAAGTCGCGCTGCGGACTTTCAAAGAACGGCGAAAGCCACAACGTCTCGACGCCAAGATCTGCCAGATAGTCCAGCTTGGAAAGGATGCCGCGCAGATCCCCGAGTCCGTCGCCGTTGCTATCAAGAAACGACCGAGGATAGATCTGGTAGACCGTTGTTTTCTGCCACCACGGAATCTCATCCTGCGCGCGCTGCATCACCCGCTCCTCACTTCTATCCTGGCTCAGTCAACCGGTGGTGGTGGATGGTTTGGCCGACTGCGCGGAAACTTCGCTCGAAGCGGAGGCCGCTCCTCGAACTTGCGCGGAGGGTGAACGCTTCCGCTGGGCCCGCCAGACCGCTGTTTCTGCCCCGGTCGGTCCGAGCGAAAAGAGCGTTCTCCACCCGCCCGGGCGGGGCGATCCCCACCGGACCAGACGGGACGATCTCCGCCTGATCGAGCCGGACGTTCTCCGCGCGCAGCCCGCTCTGGTCGGTCGGGACGCTCGCTCCGCTCACGAGACTCGCCACGCTCGCTCCGCACAGGGCGATCACCGCGCGGTCCACTGCTCCATCCCGAACGACCGCGATCTTTCTCTTCGTTCATATGGGCTGCACGCGGCAGCGTCGCCGATAGGCCGCACATCAAGCGAAGCCGCGACACTTCGCGCGGGGTCAGCGGTCGAGCCGCCCCCAGATCCACCCCCGAGGCCGTAAGCCCTGCATACTCGACCCGAACCAGCTTGAGCAAAGACGAGCCCACAGCTTCGGCCATCCGGTGAATCTGCCGATTTTTTCCCTCGTGCAGCCGAATCTCGGCCCAGGTATGCCGTGATGTGAACTTGAGCACCCGAACTTCCGCTGGCGCACTGCGCTCGGGCGGACCGACAGGCTTCGGCACCGGAAGCGGCTGACCATCACGTCCGAGCGGCCGCGCCGGAGGCAAATCAACGCCCTGCTGAAGTCGCGAAATCATCGCCTGGGTCAGCTCCTCGCGGAACTTGGCGTGATAGACCTTCTCGACACCACGACTCGGATGCATCAGGGCATGGGCCAGCTCTCCGTCGTTGGTCAGCAGCAGCACGCCCTCGGTATTGAAGTCGAGACGGCCGACCGCAAACAGCCGCACTGGGGCGTCTGGCATCAGATCGAACACCGTTGGACGACCATCTGGGTCCGATGCCGTCGTCACATAGCCCTTCGGCTTGTGCAAAAGATAGTACGCCAGTGGCTCCTGCTCGACTGGTTTTCCATCGACGCTGATCCGATCGGCCACCGGATCGACCTTGCTGCCAAGCTGGGTCACGACGCGCCCATTGACAGAGACATGACCACCGCTGATAAGCGTCTCGGCGTGTCTCCGGGAGGCAATGCCGGCCTTGGCCAGCACAAGTTGTAAGCGAATCCCTTTCATTCGTTCTCGTCTCTTTCTGTGGGTCCGTCGGTAGGCCCATCTTTTGGCTGGTCGTCGGGTTCAGCATCGAGCGCCTCGTCATCAATCGCGAGATCGGCAGTTCCGTGAGAAACCGCCGCGCTCGGGGCTGATCCAGCCGGAGAAGGCGTCCCACCTGGGACCGTGGCCGCTTCCGCCGGATCGCCAAATAGCGTCGGGTCGAGCAGCGGGAAGGCCGTGTTTACGGCCCGAATCATTTCATCAATCTTGGCGAGGTTTTCCGCATCGTCCGCAAGCTGCTGATCGATCAGCTCAACAGCCTTCGCAACTGGCGTGGTCGCAACCTGCGTATCTGCCGCTTTCGTCGGCGCCTCGCCCTCACCTGTCACTTGCGGCGCTTCGATCGTCGGTGGGGCCAGCACACCATCAACAGGCAGCGAGCCCTGGGCTGGGCCCGGCGGCACTTCCGATGGAAGTGGTGGGTCAAAGCCCGCCGCCCGAACTTTGTCGCGGCTCTCCTCGGTCAAGTCGTAGTACTCACGCAGCGTCGGCAGATCTTTGAGGTCCTTGAGGTTAAAAAACTCCAAGAACTCCTTGGTCGTGCCGTAAAGCAGCGGCCGTCCTGGTTCCTCTTTTTTGCCCAAAATCCGAATCAGGTTGCGATCGAGCAGCGTCCGCAGCGATCCGCCCGAATCGACGCCTCGGATGTCATCGATCTCTGGTCGCGTGATCGGCTGACGATAAGCAACAATCGACAGCGCTTCGAGCTGGGCCCGCGACAGGCGCACCGGCTTCTGCTTGAGCAGTCTTTGCACCCACGGCGCGTTGGCCGCAGCCGTGCGAAGCTGCCAGCCGCCCGCGACTTCGAGAAGGCCGATTCCCCTTCCCGTCTGTTCCAACGTCTGGGTCAGCTGCTCAAGAGCCGCCAAGATCGTCTGCGGTTTGTACAGCGGTGGACCACTCGGCTTGTGTGGTGCGGCTGCCGTCTCTTCTAGTAGTTCGTGAATCCGCTCGACCGATAGTGGCTTGTCTGCTGCAAACAGCAGGCTTTCCAGCACCGAGGTCAGCCGCTCACCGACAAGTGGCCAGTTCGTCTCTTGCCCATCGGTCGTAGCTTCGGGCTCGCCATCGAGCGAAAGCGGTGGACCGCCAAACATGCCGCCCCAGGGTGGAGCGATGTGCTCCGCGACATCCTCTTCTTCATCGACCGAATCGCCAGAAAACACGCCCTCAGGTTCGGCAAGAGCCGCCGACATGGCGCTGTCGTCCGCGCCCAAGGCGGAAGGTGAGGTTTCGGCTGAAGCCTTTGGGCGTGCGGTTTTCGGACGTTTCATGGACCTTGCTCAGAATCAGAAACTGGCGGCTCAACTTGGGCCACTTCTTCGACAGGGGTTCGGTGTTCGGCAACCTGCTCATCATCATCAAACGGCAGCTCACCTTGGCGCGGAACCACCGGCAGAATTGCGCCTTCCACTCGGCGGATCAAGATCTCGCCGCGGTCCACGTCTTGTGAGACGTGAAGCAGCTTGAGCCGAGCCAGTTCTAGCACCGCCATAAACGTCAGCACGATCTGGTAGCCAAGTCCGTCGATTGTTTCGCCCCGGGCCAAATCGCCCAGCAAGCCGACAAATGTGTGCTCGCCCGTTTTTTCCAGCCGCTCACACAGCTCGTTGATGCGATCAGCCAGCGAGAGCCTTTCTACCGTCACTTCGTGCGCGAGCTTGCGACGAGTCTTCGACAGAGTCTTGGCCAACAGCTCGAGCAGCTCCCACACCGGTATCTCGGCGAGCGGCGCTTCTCCCTCGGGCCCAAGCAGCATCGCGGGATTGACCCCACGCGCAAAGACGTTGCGGCCCATGACCGGACGGCAGGCCAGAAACTGCGCCGCTTCTTTAAAGCGCTGGTACTCCAGCAGCCGCTTGATGAGCGCCTGGCGTGGGTCTTCGCCTTCCTCCTCCGGGTTTGGGGCTTCGTCTTCGCCCTTGGCATCCGGTGGCAGAAGCTCTCGCGACTTCAGGTACGCGAGCGTCGCCGCCATAAGCAGGTATTCACCCGCGATGTCGACGTTCAGCGCCCGCATTCGCTCGATCATTTCGAGGTAGCGCGCGGTGATAAACGAGATCGGGATGTGGAAGACGTCCAGCTCGTGTTTGCGCACCAAATGCAGCAGCAGATCGAGCGGCCCCTCAAATTCGGGCAGGACTAAGTCGGAAGCGAGAAGTGCCACGGCAAAAGGGTGGCGACTATATCAGCAGCGAAAGACTTTGCCAGGCAAAGCGTGCACGGCGGTTTCGACTTGCGAAAAGCCCCCGCATTCGGCTGTCCTATGAGCCCATGTTCAAGAAGATCCTGGTCGCCAATCGTGGCGAGATTGCCCTTCGCATCATCCGAGCCTGTCGCGAGCTTGGCATCGCCTCCGTCGCGATCCACTCGACCGCTGACGCCGACGCGATGCACGTCAAAGTGGCCGATGAGAGCGTCTGCATCGGTCCGCCACCGTCACGCCGATCGTACCTGCATATCCCTGCGATCATCAGCGCAGCCGAGATCACGTCAGCAGATGCTGTGCACCCCGGCTATGGCTTTCTATCGGAAAATGCCGAGTTTGCCGAGGTCTGTCGTCGGGCGGGTCTGACCTTCATCGGACCGCTCCCCGAGCACATGCACCTGATGGGCGACAAGGTCCAGGCGCGCACCACCATGGCCAGCCATGGCATCCCGGTGCTACCGGGTACCGGCATCATCAAGACCGACGAAGAAGCTTTCGCAGCCGTCGAGCGCATCGGCCTGCCGGTCATCCTCAAGGCCACAGCTGGTGGCGGCGGACGGGGGATGAAGATCGTCCACGAAAAAGGTCGACTGCGCGATCAGCTCCACACCGCGCGGGCCGAGGCCCAGGCCGGGTTTGGCAACCCCGGGGTCTTCATCGAGCGCTTCGTCGATGCGCCGCGCCACATTGAGGTGCAGGTGATCGGTGACGGACAAGGCAAAGTGGTCGCACTGGGCGAGCGAGAGTGCTCGATCCAGCGTCGGCATCAGAAGCTGGTGGAAGAGGCGCCCTCGCCTGCGCTATCGGCAGAGGAACGGACCCAGCTTCTCGACCGTGTCGCCCACGCCGTGGCCAGAGTGCAGTACCTGTCTGTTGGTACGCTGGAGTTTCTCTTCGAGCGCACGCCGGATGGAAAGCCGCACTTCTACTTCATGGAAATGAACCCACGGATCCAAGTCGAACACACCGTGACCGAAATGGTCACAGGCGTGGATCTCGTGCGCGAACAGATTCGAATTGCCGCTGGAATCCCACTCGATGTCGATGCGCTGCGCGAAAAGTCCAAAGCCCGGGGCCACGCAATCGAAGTCCGCATCAACGCCGAAGACCCCAAGACCTTTGCGCCGTCCCCAGGGGCCATTACCGCGCTGCACATGCCAGGAGGACCGGGCGTCCGCATCGACTCACACATCTATCAGGGCTACGTGGTGCCGCCGCACTATGACTCGCTGATCGCCAAGCTGATCGTTCATGGCGAAGATCGGCTGTCGGCGATTGCCCGACTGCGACGCGCACTCGATGAGTTCATCGTCGAAGGCATCAAGACCAACCTCGACTTCCACAAGCGGCTCGTTCAGATGGAAGACTTCGTCCGCGCCCGCCTAGACACTCGCTTCGTCGAGCGCATGCACTAGCGGCAGCCGAAGCGAAAACACTGCGCCTTTGCCGCCCTCACGGTTGTTCGCCACGATAAGACCACCGTGCTCACGCGCGATGTTCTGACTGATGGCCAGACCAAGACCATTTCCCCGTGGCTTGGTCGTCACAAACGGCTGAAACAGGTTCGGTAGAACCGCTTCTGCAATTCCACTCCCCTCATCGAGCACACGCAGCTCGATCGCAGGCTTGCCGTCTGACGCACTGCGCCGAGCTTCTATCACAACCTCGCCACCGGGCACGCTCGCTTGCGCGGCGTTGACGAGCAGATTCGTCAGCACTTGGGTGACAAGCGTCGGGTCGAGTGATAAGGCGGGCAAGTCTGGGTCTTCGACACGCCGAACGGTCACCTTCGCTCGCTCGCATTCCAGCTTCGCAGCATCGATCGCCATTCCGACGAGCTTGGGCAGTTCACACAGCTCGCGGCGAGGCTGTAGCGGTCGCGCGTAGGTGAGCATCCGACGAACCAGCTGTTCGACCCGCGCGACCTCTTGGCTCATGAGCTGGGCTGTATCACGCACCGCAGACGGTGAGGGTCCTTCGTCACCAGGCCGGGCCCGCGCAAGTAGCTGAACCGCCGCTTTGATGCCAGCCAGTGGATTCAAGATCTCATGCGCCAGTTTGGCTGACACTTCACCTATCGCCGACATCTTTTCGCTCTGGATGAGCTTCCGCTGCTGCGCCGCGATCTCAGCATCGGTTTCCTCGATGCGCCGAACGATCGCACTCAAGTGCTCGCCAAGCGCTTCAAACCCGGCCCGCCCTGGGGGCACCTCGATGCGCACGCGCTGCGCCGCCGATGCCACTTGAAGCTGTAGCTCGTATATCGGACGAGCCACCCGCCGAGCGACCAAGAAACCGACGACCAGACAGGTCACCATCCCGAGCAAGCTGCTGCCGATAAGCAGAGCCGTATCACGACGCATCGTCCGCTGCGCCTCGGAACGCTCACGCCGCGCCTGAGCCGCCGACGTCCGTACAAACTGCTCAGATAGTCGCAGAAGCTCGTTGAGCCGCGCGAAGATTCGCTGATGGTGTACGCGGACCTGTGACTGCTCGTTCTGACGAAAGCTTGCAATCATCGCCGCGTGCTCTTCGTCCAGTCGCTGGTAGTCGCTGCCGATGCGATCAAGGAGCTGGTTCTCTTCGACCGTGTCCGCGTTCCGCCTCGCCTCCAGCAGCCAGTCTTGAAACTCGCGCCTGCCTTCATCGAGCTCTCGCAGCCAGCGCTCGTCACCCGTGAACATGAAATCGACCGCAAAGCCCTTCTGATAGAGCAGCAGCTGAAAGACCTCGCTTTCGTCGAGCAGTGCCAGTCGCTGCGCCATTTCGGCATCATTTTGCAGCGACATCCGACGAAGCGAACTAAGCCCCAGCCCGCAGACGATCGCCAGTGCCACGATCGATACCACCGAAGCCACCACGATCTGTTTGGTGAGAGAGCTCGACGAAGAACTGTCCATGATGGATTTGGGTGGGACTTGGCCCAGGTCCTCTTGTACATGAGGACGCCTCGACGCGATTGACAAAAGTGCCCGCGCGGTCGTACATCGCGGCAAGCGATTCACTACCCAAACCAGTTAGAAGGAACACCGAAGATGACGACCTTTCGTTCGCTAGTTGCCCTCTCAACGCTGTCGGTGATGGCTGCCTGTGGCGGCCCCACTGCAGCGACGGTTCCCGATGAAGCGCAAAAGACCGTCGCCGCAGCCGCCAAGGATGATTCCTGCACGGCCCCCAAGGACTGCTACAACAAGGCTGCCCTGGCGCTTCAGGCCAAAGACAACGCCAAGGCCATGAAATTTCTGCCGGGTGCCTGCGATCACGACTCGAAGGCTTGCGTGATTGCTGCCGAGATCCTGGCAAATGGCCAAGGCGTCCCGGCGGATCGCCCCAAAGCCGCCGACTTTTACAAGCGCGGCTGTGACGGCGGAATCCTGGTCGCCTGCGCCAATGAAGCCAGCATGCGCTACAGCGGTGAGGGCGGAGTAACCGTCGACAAGAACCGAGCCCGGGCACTGTTTGAAAAGACCTGCGGCCCGGAGATGCTCGACAACTGCAACAATGCCGCCACGATGATGACCAACGGTGATGGTGGTCCCGAGGACAAGACCAAGGCCCGCAGCCTGTTTGACATGGCGTGCAGCGGTGCTTTCCTCCAGTCGTGCGTCGCGGGCGGTGCAATGTACCTGGCTGGCCAGGGCGGCGCCGAAGACAAAGCCAAAGCCAAGACCTATTTCGAGAAGGCCTGTGATGGCAAAAACGCCGACGGCTGCTTCAACCTGGGCGTGCTGTACGGCAGTGGCAACGGCGTGACCAAGGACATCGACAAGTCGCAGCAGTTCTTCCAAAAGGGCTGCGAGCTGGGCAGCAAGAAGTCCTGCGAGACGCTCGACCAGCTAAAGGCTGACATCGAAAAGGCCAAAGCCCCGCCCCCGAAGGTGAAGGGCAAGAAGTAGGTCTTGCCTGACCAACAGCTTGAGGTGAGTCCCCCCTCACCTCTTGGTGACCCTGGCTTCACCTCCTGGTGACCTTCGCCTCACCTCCTGGTGACCCTCCGTTCACTTCTTGGTGACCCTCGCTTCACTTCCTGGTGACCTTGGCTTCACCTCCTAGTGACCTTCGCCTCACCTCCTGGTAACCTTCGCCTCACCTCCTGGTGACCTTCGCCTCACCTCCTGGTGACCTTCGCCTCACCTCCTGGTGACCCTCCGTTC
>CAYTGC010000033.1:0-30093 GCA_964437195.1 uncultured Myxococcales bacterium
GGAACGCCTGCTTACATGGCGCCAGAGCAGATTCGACATTCGGCCCACGTCGACGCCCGGACAGATGTCTATGCCCTTGGTGTGATGCTCTACGAAGCGCTGACGGGGCAGCGCCCATTTTCGGGCAATGCGATCGAGCTGCTGTCGAAACAGCTCTTTGAGACGGTGGTTCCGCCGTCGGAAATCGCAAAGCAAAAGAACATCGTACGGACGCAGATCGACTGGCCGATGATGGACAGAGTCGTGCTGCGAGCACTCGCGAAGGAGCCTGAGGGACGATATCCGGACGTGACCGACCTGCTGCGTGAACTACAAGAAGCATGGCCGCGGGTGACGCTGCCAGAGCTGTCGGGAAAGCAACACGCCGGGTCGATGGCATCAAGCGGAACCTCGATTCCCGAGGAACCGCGAACTCCCTCACCGCTACCAACGGCGCGTACGCGGCTGGCCATCGTTGGCGGTGTCGTCGGAGCAGTGGCCTTTGCCTTGTCGCTGTACTTGCTCCGGACACCGAAAGCGCCACCCGTCGGCACTTCACCGCCGAAGAGTACGGCGGTCGCCATGGCAACACCGCAGCAGCTCGCAATGAATCGCATCGCGACCGCAATTTCTGGCCCGAGGGAAGATCGACGCGCACTGGCACTCGCGATTGCCGACGTGGGTGGCTCGATGCTGCATGACGAACTGGTCAAGCTGCTGCGTGACCCAGAACCTGCCGTGGGCAAGGCGGCGACCCAGGCTGCGGCAAGCTACGGAATCGCTGTCGATCCGGCGATCATTTCGGCGCTGCAAAAACTCGGCGAGCAAGCGGGAGGAGCGGTCGGCGTCGAGACGATGACCATCCGGCTGAAGCTCGGGGATACGAGTGCGCTTGGACTTCTGCAAGCCGCAGTGCGTGGACCTGCTCTCGACGTGGAAACCAGGCTGAGGGCGCAGCTTGTGCTGTCGCAAGCGCGGGCGCTCCGTCCTGTGGAACTGCGGACTGCCGTGCTGCATGCCGTCGAGCAAGGCGGTCTCCGTCCGACACTTTACCGCCGCGCGCTTCTGGAGCTGGTCCGAGTCAAAGACCCAGCGACGGTCAAACGCCTCGATAAGGCCCTTGTGGACGCCAATCCTCGGCTTCGCAGCGAAGCCGCCGAGGTGCTGGCTCTCTCGGGGCGAAAGGACGGTCAAGATGCCCTGGCGGCCCTGGCGGAGCAAACTCCCAGCGAGCTGTCCTATCCTGTGCTGCTTGCGGAAGTGGGCGACATTCGAGCGAAGCAACAGCTTCTGCCCAAGCTGAAAGATCCATCTGGGATGGTTCGGCAGAAGGCCGCCGGAGCACTCGGATCGCTGGCTGTCCATGGCGGACGACCTTGCGATGTGGCTCCGGTCGTGCCGCTTTTGCACGATGCCGATGCGCAGGTCAGTCTGACGGCGGCCGTTGCATTTGTGGCCATCGCCCGCTGTCAATCCATCGAGAAGATGCCTTCCCCATGAGCCTCGATCCGCAATCACTCGTGGGGCAGTCCGTCGGAGAGTTCAAGCTCTCAGCCTTTGTGTCCCGATCTGGATCTGTCTTGCGATATCTCGCCGAGCATCAGCGACTCCGGCGAGCCGCGACGTGTCACGTGTTGGCCCAAGAGGAAACCGCACAGCGTGGCGAGTCGTTTTTGGAAGGAGCCCGTCGCATCAGCCAGATCCGGCAGCGCAACCTCCTTGACATCTTTGACAGCGGAACGATCGAAGGATGCCCGTACGTCGTCAGTGAACAGCTTCAAGGGGAACCGCTTCCTGCCTGGATTGCGCGGCATCGGTGGTCGGCAAGCCGACTGCACACGATCGCGCAGCAGCTCGGCGCGGCGCTGCTGGCGCTCGATGGCGCTGGCGTTCCTCTGCGCGAGATTGCGCCGGATGGGATCTTGGTGCGCCGTACGGGCGGGGCGCTTCAGCTCAAGCTGGTGGACTGTCATGAGTCTTGGCTCCCATCGCGGCAAACACCACCGTCAGTGACCCAGACGCCGATTGCCGCCGCAGCGGTGCTGCTGTTTGGTCTGTCGCAGGCGCGGCCTTTTTCAAAAGCGCTGCCTGACCCTCTCGCCCTTGCACGTCCGATCCTCGACGGAAGCATCGCCCTTCCTGGTCTTCCGCCAGAGCTTGACCAGATCTTGCGTCGTGGTCTTGGCGCGCAGCCACCCCCGTTTTCAACACTGGCGGACTTTCTCGGTTCGGCCCTGGCCGCGATTCCGCGTCACGAGCCGCTGCAGATTACGCACTGGATGGATTTGCTTCGGCAGCGGCGAACATGGCTGTTTGCCGGGCCGATCTTGCTTCTTGCCATGCTTCCGCTGTGGCTCCTTTTGCGTCGTCCACTTGCGCCACCACCGATTGTCGAAAAAACGTACTCCGTGCGCGAGCTGCACGACCTGGCACGCTCGACGCTGGAATCTGGTCTTCGCAGCTCGCTTCCAGCCGTCAGAGAGCAAGCGCTCAGCGGGCTGTTGCGTAGCTCGGACATTGGCTGGAGACCGCAGGTCGAGCCGCTGCTCGACGACCCAGCCGTGGCGGTGCAGATTCGCGCCGCCGAGGTCCTCGGCAGTCTGGGGTCGAGAAAAGCCCTGCCAACGCTACAAGCGCACCTGGGCGCGGATCACGATCCACTGCTGCGGGCCGCGGCTGCACAGAGCCTGCACAAGCTGGGCGCCCAAGTGGCACGAGCGACCCTGGAATCGCTCACCCGAAGCGGCAGTCTGCGGTCCAAACGCATCGCCATTCAGCTTCTTGCGGAACAGGCCGATCCCCAAGCCTCAAAGCTTGTAGCCGACCTGCAAGGGCAGGGCGGTGACGAGTCTATCGAGCTACAGCTCTGGGCCGCGCGACGAGGCGATGAAACAGCTCTTGGGCAGCTTCGCTCGGCCCTGCCCAAGTCGGCCCCACTCGACGTCAAACAGCTGCCGATCGCTGAGTTCTTGCTGCGCCAAGAAGCACCCGCCGCCAAAGAGCTGCTGAGCGCGACGATGAAAGTCTCCGGTCCGGCCCAGACGCGGGCCGCGCAGGTACTCTGTTCGAGCGATGAGCCGACTGCACAGGCGCTGCTGCGAGATGTACTTCGCGATGCTGCCCGAGCCCTTCCAGAGAGGCAAATTGCCGCCCTTGGCATTGCCCAGTGCGGAGATCGCACGGACTGGCAGCTGCTTGCCCGCATCATCACCGATACAGCGACCAATGATCGTCTCAAGCAGAGCTGTGCGGGCGCGCTGCTGCGGTTGACCAGCCTGGACCCGGAGCTTCTGTCGCAGCATGAGGTGGCATGGGCCAAGCAAGCGCTCGAAGACGAAAGCTGGTCCGTACGGGAGTCAGCCGTGGCGCTCCTCGGGGAAAACGAAGAAGTTGCGCCAGTTCAAAAACCCAATCTCCGCCGACCTGATGCAACCCCGCCTGCTCCGTCACAAGTGGTCGAGCTGCTCGATCGTGCGATGGAGGATGCAGCGCTTCCAGTTCGGCTCACCGCCATGCGATCAGCGGTGAAGGTCGCCAAGAAGACCCGAGAACCGACGGACCAAGAGCGGCTCAAACAGGCGCTTCGCAAGCGCGCCCAGACCGGACTTCCCGAAGAGCAAGTGGTTGCGGCGGCGGCATTATTACGCATCGGAGATGCTTCATATAGAGAGACCCTCTACAACGGACTGAAGTCTGCAGACATCGCTGTTCGTCGACGCGCAATTGCCGAAGCAGATGCCGATCCGAAGCTCCCGGGAAAGCTGCTGGCGCCGCTGACCACCGATGCGGACTTTGCGGTTCGAGTCGGTGCCGCCGCGCTTCTGGTTGCCCAAGGACAGAAAAAACCACCGCTGATTCAGATCTTGCGCGAAGCGGTTCAGCACGGAGGCAGCGAGGGGGTTCGAGCCTATGCGCTCTTGCAGAAAATGGGCGAGATCACTCCGCAGAGCGAGTCCAAGGCACCGGATCTCGATACGCTGCTGGCCAGCTCCGATGTGCTCCAGCGGCTGATGGCGATCGATACGCTCCAGAAATTGCCGACGGAAGAAGCCGCGCCGCTGCTTCTCAAGGCGACCCGCGACCCCGATGCCACGGTGCGTTTCCGTTTGGTGGATGTGGTGGCGAATCACTGCCAAGCCAAAGGGCCGGGACAGCGTGCGGCACTGCCAGCGCTGCGGGCGCTCGCGGAAGACAACGATGTGGCAGTGCGAGCCCGCGCATTCGGTCTGCTCGCGCAGCTGCAAACGGCCCCAGGTCCAGATGAAGCGGCGCCGCGAGAGGTGACCAAAGAGGACGACACCGCGAAGGACAACCCTGCGAGCGAGGCCGTGCCGACCGAGTCCCAGCCAACGCTGTCCCCAGAAGCCGCGCACAAGAGCCAGGCCGTTGAGCAGCAGTTTGCTTCGGGCAGCGCCTTGTTCAAGCAGGGAAACTATCGGGGCGCACAAAAGGCACTGGAAAAAACCACCCAGCTCTGTGCGACCTTTCGCGCCTCAGTGCCCAAATGTGCGCAGATTAACAGTAATCTATCATACCAATTGGGTGTTGTTTATGAGAATCTGGGCCAGTTGGCGAGCGCGATGACCGAATACCAGAAGGTCTTGCAAGGAGCCGGGGGCAGCAAAGTCGGCAAGCGACCTGTCGCGCGCGCCGGCTTGGCGCTTCACGATGCGGCACAGCAAGGGGCCGAGCGACTTCGCGGCAAGCTCGGGCGATTGGTTCTTTACAAGACGCTGGCGGGCCGATGTCAGAAGGTCGAAGTCTTCATGCCGCCAGGCAAACATCAGGTAAGTGTCGGAGCGGGACAGCGCAAGCCGGTGGAGCTGGATGCAGGCGAGACAGTCGAGCTTCGCACCTGCCGGTAGACGGGGTGGCCCGGCCGGACTGATTGTCCTTTTGGTGCTGGGTCTTGCCTCGGTTGGGTATGGCAAAGGCGTACCGCGTCCAATGCCCAAACCGTCGGTAGCAACGTGGCGCGAAAAGGCCACCACCGCGCTCGCTCGTCGGGATTTTGCCGAGGCACGCAAAGTTCTCGACGATTCGTATCGGCAAGCTCCAGATCCAGGGAAGCTGTTTCTCATGGCCACCGTGGCCCAAGCGGAAGGCCGGACGCAGGAGTCGCTCGATCTGTTTCGACGCTTTCTCGCAGACCCAGGCGCTGCCCCCGCATCCGCCGAGTCAAAGAGCACTGCGGAACAGGCACTCGGCGGGCCTCGGCCACCGAGCGGAGAAGTGGTTGTCGAGGGTGACCGCGGGTCGCTCGTGTCCGTAGAGGGCCATCCCGTCGGGGTTCTGCCCCTGCCAACGCCGCTGTGGTTGTCTCCGGGGACACACAAAATCTCCGTCGCGCAAGGGACGAGACGGCAAGAAGAGCAGTACAAAGTCCTGGCATCCAGACATGCCGAGCTTCGCTTCAACCTGTCGTCGGATGTGGTCGTCGCGACCCTGCATCCGGCGGCGCTGCTGCTGGTTCTTCCGACGGGAAATGATGGTCCCAAAGGAAGCCCTTTGCCTCTTCTTGCCGAGGAAATCACGGCCCTTGAGCAAGGGGCGCAGACGGCGTTATCGGCGCAGAAACTCGGCGTGCAGACACAATCGGCGGCGCTGCTCGCGGCACCACAGGTGGCTGATTGCCTCGCGGAGAAACGCTGCCAACAGACTCTGAGCCAAGAAAATCAAGCGACCTGGCTGATGCTGCTGAGCGTTGCAGCGACCCAGCACTGGAGGTCGGGCCGTGATCTCAAGCTCCATCTGGAAGCCTTCGATCTGTCCATCGCTGAGCCAGCAGCGACGGCTGAAAATACCTGCGAAGGGTGCACTCCGGCCAAAGCCACCGAGCTTGCCACCGCTCTGTTTGCTCAGGTCGCCGCGGAAGCGCTTCGTCGTCCGCGCGCCACGCTGATTGTTCAGTCTGTTCCCGACGGAGCGGATGTCCACTTGGGAGGACGGCTGCTCGGACGCACACCTCTCAAACGACCTGTGTGGGCCGGCACGTATCCACTGGTCGTCAGCAAGCGGGGTTTTTCACCTCATCAGCGGGAAGTGACCATCAACCCGGGGCAAAAACAGACGCTCGAGGTGACCTTGCTGCTCGGCACGCTTGGGGATGCCACCGACGTACAGCGCGCAAATCCACCGCAGCGGGCCGAAGACAAAGCCCCGGCACAGGAACAGCGACCGCGCTGGCGAATTGTGGTCGGCGCATCATCAGTCGTCATCGGCGCGGTCACGATCGGCTTTGGGATCTCTGCCTTGGCGGTCAACAACCACTGCGTCTCAGGCTTGAGCGATGCGACGGCAAAGTGCACTCAAATCTACGACACGATTGCGCCTGGTGCGGCGCTTTCCTCGATCGGCGGAGTGGCCATGCTGGCGGGCACGCTGCTCTTGGCCTGGCCTGGCTAGCCCGTCATTTCCACCTAGATCCGACGCAGTGGTCGAGTCGACGACAGCACTCGATCGCGTGCGTCCTCTTCGGTCGCCCGCTCTCGGCGCTCGCGCTGCCGTCGCTGTTCGCGACGTTCGGCTGCCTCGTGAAGCTGCGCCGCTTCCCGCCGCGCGACACACAGCCGCAGATGCCGTTGAAGCTCGTCGATGGTCAGACGAAGCTCGCTCATCTGCTGCCCGCAAGCCGTCTCTTGGGCTTTTGCCGTCTGATACTCGGCCCGAAGCCGCGTCACACGCTCGACCTGTTCCGCAAGCGCATCCACCGTCGTCGAACGGGTCGCTCTCATGGTCTGCTCGGCCATCGACAGCGAATTCTGCAGCTTCTGCCGTTTTTGCGCCGTCTGCTGCTCGAGAAGTCGGGCACGCTCTAGCTCCGCCCGCGCCGCATGCAGCCGTGCTTGCGCCTCTGCCTCGGCCATCCGTCGAAGAGACAGCATGACCTGCGTGAGCGGACGCGGACGGGCAACCCGAGACATCGTCTGAATCGTAGCGGAAAAAACGTTGCGAGATCGTGTCAAGTCAGGCAGGCAGTGCCACTTGGTTTCAGGTGGTCACCCGAGCCGCCGATCCATCGTCGCCACTCGGCGAGGAATCATCGCCTTCTGACTCGGCTTCTTTTTCCGCTTCGGCTGCTTCAGCAGCCATTTCTTTCAGCCCCAGCTTGGCCCCTGCGCGCAGGAACAAAAGACCCATCGCCAGGTTGCTCGCCGTCGAAATGGCCGTCATCGTCAGGCTATACGCCAGAACTGCAGCGTCTCCCCGAGGAGAAAACTCCGAAAAAAAGTACTTCGCTGCCATCTGCGAGGTTCCAAGCCCCTGAACGCTGATCGGAAGGGAGGCCACGGCAAACACCACCGGCAGATACAGCACCGCGATATGCACCGGAACTTCGATGTGGAAGCAGCGCAGCGCCACAAAGTGCCAAACCAGCAGCACCAAAAGATGCGGCACCCGCACGACCAGCGCCCGTAGATGACCCTTTATTCCGGCTTGATGGAGTGGTTCCCACAGCTTGTGCGTCACTCGCCACAGCCGTCGCCAAATCCGAACCAACAGGCTCTCGTGTTGTGTTGCGTGTGGCGGACCGGACAGAAGGAATCGGGGTGGCCAGGTAAGCAGAATCGCGTAGACAACAATCCCGGCGAAAAACAGCACCAGCACCGGCAGCAGCGCCGCAGCTTTGGCCCCACCGAGCGCCAGGCTACCTGCCGCGAAAATGAGCAGCAGTGCGACCCAGACTCCGACGATGAACAGGATGTACGCGCTCGCTCGGGAGAGGGGCACTTTGCCGACGCGATGGATGTAACCGATGATTCCGAGCTGACCGGCGTGATAGTTGATGACCGCCAGCGTGTACGTCGCTGCGCGAATGACGTAGAGCTCTGAAAAGCGCAGCGCCAGACCAAACCACTTGAACACGAAGTACATCGCGAACGTGTCGGCGGCGCAGTTGAGCAGCACCATCACGGCGGAAAATCCAATCAGCGGCACAAGTGGAGCATCGCGAGTCATCTCGGCCAGCTCGCGAAGGTTGATGCCCCGAAGGGCGAGGACAAGCGCGACCACTGCCACCAGCAGGGGAAGTGCTCGACGAAGAAGCGAACGCATGGCGCGCAAGCTAGCACAGCGGCAGGGCCGCGCGAAAGGCATGCTATTTCGGAAATACGACCTGAAACGGACCCAGGACTTCGTCTGGATTCGGCGGCGTCGGCGACCGAGTGCCCAGCGTCACACCGATCACAACCGCGGTCGTCACCACGACAGCAGAAGCAATCGTCACCCAAAACCACGCTTTTTTGTAAACCGGCGTCGGCTTGCGTCCGGCCAAGTCCTTGGCCGTGATCAGCGCTGACAGCTCTCGGATGTAGCCATCGACTTCCGCTCGAAGGTTGGTCTGCGGATCGGCCTGGAGAAAACGACGATAGAACCAAAGCGCTGGTTCGTGCTCACCAGCCCGTCGCAGCGCCTGACCAATGTTAAACAGCGCCTGCAACAGATCGGGACGATTCACCCAAAGCTGAGCATAGGCTTCGGCGGACTCACGGAAGCGTCCGCTTGTGAACAATTGATGGCAGGTTTCGATCTGGACACGCAGATCAAAGTCTGACGATGCTTCGACCTGGGCTCGATGCTGTTCCGAGGGAACGAGCGCGTAGGCAAGGGCAAAGCGACCTTGGCTGGCAAGCTGTCTGGCAACCGCTTCTTGCCGTGGCTGCTCGTGATTGGTTTCGGGCGCTGCGAAAGACGCGGTTGGCTTGGCAAGCAGCCACAGCGAAAAAAGCAACACCGACGCGGCAACCGACTTGGCGGGAAGTCCACCCGGGCGATTGCTCGGAGGCCGATTGCGCGTTTCGATCCCATCGCGGACAGCCACGACGAGCCACGTCAGGCCGACAAGCCCAAAAAGGAGCAGGGCCGCGGGTCCAATTGCCAGCTTGCCCAAGATCGGCGTGGCGACTCGACCGTAGCAGAACGGAATGTGGAATGCGTACGCGAGGAGCGAACCGCGCCCGAGCCGAATCAGAAAACCGAGCGCTCGCGCTGGCAGTTTGGCCGCGAGTGCCAGCGATACAGCCAACACCGCGACCGCCCGCGCCGTGCCTTCGAGGAAGTTCCAGACCACGGCGGGATGTGCACGCGAAAGCCGCCCGCCCATCACAGCGACGGTCCAGCTCGTGAGCTGCTGAAGCGGAAACACCAACCCCACTGCGATCAGAAACACAACCAGACAGCGCTGTATCGGCCAGTCCGTCGGTCGTAGCTCCTTGCCGATCCAGAAACCGACGGCAGCAAAGCCACAGAGCGGAAACAGCGGAAAGCGGGTGATCGGTGCCACATCGACGACCAGACCAACCGCAGCCGCCACAGGCAGAGGGAGCGGTGGCAGATAGCGCTGGATCAGACCCGTGACAATGCCCGCCACCACGAGTGCCAGCGTGCGCGCAAGAACCGCCGATCTGCCAACGAGAAGGTACGTACACAACAGCAGCGACAACCCGATGCAGTGCAGGATATCGGCACGCAAAATCGTCGGCAGCGCAAACCGCCAGTCGAGGATCGCGTAGATCAGACTGACCAAGTAACCGTAGCCGACAACCTCCATCGCGCGCTTTGCCAGTCCGCCCCGCAACAGTGAAAAGTCTTTGCCCGCCCGCTCGGCGCTCGCTGTTTGCAGCCCCAATGACAGCCCCGCCAGCAGCAGAAACAGCGGCGCGGGAATGTTCGAAAAAATCCGCGAGAAGCGATACCCAAGGCTGATCTTGTCCGCCGCGCTGACCCATCCGTCGAGCGCATGCGTCTCGATCATCATCACCACTGCCAAGCCCCGCGCAAGGTCAATGCCGAGGTTGCGGCCCGTCGATGGTGGTTTGCTCACCGCGTTGCCCATGGCTTACACGCTGATCGTGACCTCGCCGCTTAGCTTGTCGCCAGGCTCCAGCGTACGCAGGCAGACCCCAGTATTGAGCGCATCACTCGGAGCACTCCACGGCTCGACGCACAGAAAGTCCTGCATCGGGCTTTGCCACAGGACCACCGTCGTAAATAGCTCCGACATCTCGATGCGCCGCGGCGTCTTGCCTGGCACGTGCAGCAGCACCGTCTGCGACTGCAAATCGGTCAGGTGAAGATCGACCGAGGGCACTGTCAGATCCAGCTCTCGATTCCACGGTCCCGTCGTCCCCGTGGTGTTGTCAAAGGCATAGTTTGCATCGACCTCGACGCGGATCCGATCCCGTTCGTTGTCGGACACCAGAAAGTAGGGATGCAGACCGAAGTGCACCGGCATCGGCTGTGAGCCGGTATTTTCGACGGTGACGTCAATGGCCAACGTGCGAAAACCAGCGCGTCCCAGATCCACAACCATGCGAAGCACGAAGTCGAACGGGAAGTTGACCCGGCTCATCGGCGTGCTGCGAAACTCCATCGTCACTTTCGCGAGCTGAACGTCGACGACATCCCAGACCGCATGCCGCGCAAGTCCATGCTGCCGCATCGGGAAGCTGTGACCCGACACTGTGTAGCGATCGCTCGTCAGCCGACCAGCAACGGGAAACAAAACCGGAATGCCGCCGCGCACATTCTGTTTCCGGTCCGCAAACGTCCGCTTGTCCAGATAGAACACCTCGTCGTTTCCCACCGCGAATCGGGTAATCAATCCGCCTCGCCCAGGCGCGATCTCACAGATCGCAGTGCCGGCGCGGAGACGCAAGATATCGAGCCCCGTCGGATCGCGAAAGTGCTCGGTGGTTGGTTGCTTGACGGACGGTCCATCGAACGACATCGCCGTGAGTGTATCAGGCTGCGCGAGGACGGAAAACGCGTCTTTGCGCAAGCCATTTGCACCCAGAGCTTGGTATTCTGGCGTCCATGGCGAACTGCGCACTGGTCCGCAGAGTGCTCGTCTTCGGACTCTGCATGTGGTGGGGGATTTCACGGGCAGGCGCCCAGACTCCACCGGAAACCGCCTCACCGGCAGCCGAAAACACCGTGCCTGCCGAGGCCACTGCGTGGGATTTGGCGCTGGAAGGACGCAAGCTGCTCAAAGAAAAGAAGCCGCAAGAAGCCGTCGCCAAGCTGAAGGCGGCGCTCGCCAGAGCCGACAAAGACGAGCTGGCCGACGACGATCGCGCCCTGATGTACTACCTGCTTTCACTTTCGGCTGGCAGTGCGGGCGACGACGAGCTGTCGCTGCAGGCGATTGAAAACGCAGTGAAGTACGCGCCGAAGGAAGCCGACTATCAGCTCGAAATGGCGAATCAGCTCTTCGCAAGCGATCGGAACCTGGAAGCGAAGCTGCACGCCGAGGAAGCACTGAAGATCGGCCTGTCTTCCGCCGACGATCGCAAAGACGCGGAGTCGCTGGTGAAAAAAGCCAAGTCGGCGATGCTGCATGAGCGGCTGGCGATCGATCTGAGCGTGACGACCGGTTATGACTCCAATGTAATCCAAGGTGGTCAGGCCGAGACGATCGGTGGCGTGCCGACGGGAACACGTACGAACACGACCTCTTTGCAGACGTTTCGCGAGCAGCTCAAGCAGCGAAACATCGATCTGCTGCGCAGCCTGCTTTCAAACTACAAAGACGCAATCGCCAGCAACTACTCGACCGCGGTGCCGTCGGTCAGCGAGTTTGACGTTCCGGTCACGATTGGACTCGATTTGGGCGGACGGCTCTACGGCAACAAGACCACCGAGCTTTGGACAGGCTACCGCTTCACGCAGATCGTCATGACCTCGCCGGTCTACGACCACGAATCGTACTCGCTCCAGGAACACGTCATTCCGCTGCGGCTTCAGTACCAGCCAAAGTCGTGGTTTCTGTTCCGCCCGCGGGTCGAAGGGTTCGCCAACTTCACCGGTCTCAAGTCGTTTTCACCGTTTCAGGGCGGCATCACCGCGGTGCTCGACTTTCTGTTCATCGAGTCGCGTCGGTGGCGCACCAGATTGCTTGCGACGTATCAGCTGCGGCGTTCGTTCGATCGTGACTATTCCTATCTCGATGGAAACCGGATCGACGCCAAGCTGATTCAGGAACTGCGGGTCAACCAAGGCGGATCGGTGTGGGCGCGCGGCCAGCTCTGGTACAGATTCCGTGCCGACCTAAGCGGAGCCGTAGATCAAACGGTGGAACTACAGGTTCTGTCCCCCAAAGGAGACACGATCACCGTCGGAAATTATGATTACCACACGCCACTTTCCTATCTCGGAAATGAAGTGGGAACACGGTGGCGATTATTCGTTCCCAAAGGATTCGACTTGGGAATTGGTGGCAGCTTGGATGTGCGAAGCTATCGCGAGGACACGACCGCGTCGTACACTGCCAACACGATGACCATCACTTGTCCAAGTTCGTCGACCGCGCCCAACTGCCCAGCAGGAACGACGGTGACATTGCCTCGTGATGGGACGACCAAGCCCGATCTGGCACCAACGCGCAGACGAGACACGCTGCTGTCCATCGACATTGGCATCGCGAAGAGTCTTCCAGCCGGATTTAGTCTTGATTTGACGTTTGCGTTTATGCGCAACGTGTCGAATGTGGCCAACGGCATCGACAACCGCAACTACACCAAGCTGACGACGATGCTGGCAATATATTATAGCTTTTAAAAGACTCTTATCATGACTGGCAACGATCCACTCCTTCTGGCGGATGATCTCTGTGAGCTGGCGCGATCAAGCAATGGCGCAGCCAACGAACGGACGCTCGCGGCACTCATCGTCGCGGAACCTGGATCGGTAGATGGAGCACTGGCTGAGGTGGCGAGGCGCGGATTTCTGGGCAGTCTGGTTGCTACCGCTGCACAGTCCAAGACCGAACAGCTCCTCGGTGCACTTTCCACAACGGTCAAGACTGCAGAGGTTCGAGCGCTGATCTGTCATGAAGTTTGTCAGCTGGAAGAGGGGGCGATTCAGGAGACGTGTCAGAAGCTCCTCCTCTCTGCGGGAAATCAGCTTCCTGAACTCTTCGCAAAGCTCATCGAACAGGGGGACTACGAAGATCTGCTCGCGACACTCGATGTCGAGCAGTACCCCGATACACCGACACTCCGTGCCTTGGCGGCAGCCCGTCCGAGCTACGGCATGCAGCAGCTCAATGAAGGGACAATCCGCCGCCTGCTGCAGAGCTCGAGTCAGACTCCGTACGACTTGCTGATTGTCCCCGGATTCACTCCGGTGGACGCCAAGCAACCAATCCACATGCGAGACCTCCCAGCAGCGGAATCGCGCGTGCAGCTCGCTGCGCAAGATCTACGCGGCGGAAAAGCCAAAGCGGTGTTTGTTACAGGTGGCTCTGTTCATCCACCAGGTACGCCGTACAACGAAGCGCTCATGATGCGAGCACGACTGCTGGAACTAGGAATTGCGGCAGATCAAATCTTGATCGATCCACATGCACGGCACTCGACCACCAACCTGCGCAACGCTGGACGGATGATGAATTCGCTGCGTTTTTCACGCGGTCTGATCGTGACGGGATTTGAGCGCTCGACCTTTTCCCAGGCTTTCTATTTTGCACACGCTGGACTTTCGACGTTCGCTCTCCGCTGTCAGCGAGAACTGGGTTATTCTGTCGGTACTTTGCGTGAAGTCGATGATCATCACATCGAGTTCACACCGAGCGCTGCTGTCGCGACACCGAGTTATTCTGATCCGCTGGACGTCTAACGCCAGAGCGCGATACCACCGAGCAGCCCAGCGATGTTGTCAATCTTCACAACACCCTCGGGAAGCTTGTTCGATAGCTTGGTTGCATTGCCACCGCCGACATAGATCTTGTCGGGATTGAATGTGGCCTGAATTTGTCGCAGCACCTTGCGCACCTGCTTTTCCCACTTGCGCTTGCCAATCCTCTTGCGGGCTCGGTTGCCGACGTTCTCTTCGTAGCTGCGTTTGTTAGACAACGGATGGTGCGCAAGCTCGACATTCGGAACATAGTGACCGTCGACGTACAGCGCGAATCCCATCCCGGTTCCCAGCGTGATCACAACTTCCGTTCCTTGCCCCGCGATGACGCCAAGACCTTGCAGCCCCGCATCGTTGAGCACGCGCACCGGCTTCGAGGTGATCTCAGAGAGGGCCGACTGAAGATCAAATCCGGTGAAGCTTTTGTCCAGGTTGGGAGCCGCGAAAATCACACCCTTTTTCACCACCCCCGGAAAGCCAACAGAGACGCGATCAAAAGCAGTGTCAGGAAGCAGGCTCCTGATCACATCCAGCACGGCCTGTGGTGTCGCCGGTTGCGGAGTCTCTTTGCGCTGTCTCTTCCCACTGGGCTGCCCAGCCTGATCAAGAAGCAGACACTTGATTCCAGTTCCGCCAATATCGATTGCGAGCGTGTAAGGCGGACTCGGTGGGTCAGCGTTTGGGACGACTGGACTGGCTTCGCCGCTCTGCTCAGCTTCTCCGATCGTCGCAAGTGAGGAACTGCTGGATTCCGCTTCAGACACTGTGGTCATCATTTCTTGGTATCACGTTCGCCACGGTTTGTTCAAGCAGGTCCATTTCGCGTCGTCCGATGTACACCGACCAACCACTCATGGGTCGCTCGATTTTCCGCCGCTCGGACACCGTTTTGTCGTACGCTAGTCGACTGTGATCGGTATCGCAGCCTCTCGTCATCGGCACCTCCGCGCATGCAGTCCGTCGGGCCTGTCGATTCTGGTTGGATTGGTAGTGGTCGCACTTTTTGCTGGCTGCCCAGAGCCACAGGTGATCCGCAGCCCCGTCCAACCCGTCGCCCCCATCGTCGATGGCGATGCGCAGCTAGCTCAGTCGGTGCCACAAGGTACGGAACTTCTGGACCCAGCTCTGCCGACCACGGACGCGGTCTGGACCGACATGATTCGCCGGGCCAAGCGGAGCATTGACTGGGCGTGCTTTTACGTCGCGTCCGCGCGTGGTCAAGCGCTAGATCCGGTCCTCGGCGAGCTGGCCAAAGCCGCAGGCCGTGGTGTCCGCATCCGGATGATCTTTGACAAGCAAATGTCCAAGACAGATCCGGCGGCGCTGGCATTTTTGGAACGGCTGCCCGGCGCGGCAATCCGAATCCTGGACTTCAACTTGATCGCCACGGGAAGCCATCACGCAAAGTACCTCGTGGTCGACGGACGAGAGCTGTTCCTTGGGAGTCAAAACTTCGACTGGCGATCGCTCTCTCAGATCCATGAGCTGGGTGTTCGTATTACGCATCCACACATCGCAGGTCAGCTCGCATTCCTTTTCGAGATGGACTTTGCACTCGCTCAGGATCGGAACGACACGCTCGAATCAAATCCGCCCGTGCTTCCCCGCGGACCAACCCCAGAGATCGAAGTAGGAGTCTCACCACCGCAGCTCACGCCTGACGGAATCCGCCCTGCGCTCCCTGTCCTGCTGGACATGATCCGAAGCGCCAAGTCCGATCTGTCGATCCAGCTTCTTCGGTATTCCGCTCACAGCGCTGGTGAACGCTGGGACACACTGGAAGACGCGCTCATAAAGGCTGCGGTACGCGGGGTAAAGATTCAACTTCTCGTCTCAAACTGGAGCACTCACGCGCCCGAGATCGACGACCTAAAACAGCTCTCGCGCATTCCCAACATCGAGGTACGGATCGCCACGATTCCAGAGCTGCCCGGGCAGTTCATTCCGTACGCCCGCGTCATTCATAGCAAGTATGCGATTGCGGACGAACAGACCCTGTGGCTCGGAACGACCAACTGGGAACGCGGAATGTTTATGGCAAGCAGAAACGTCGATGTGGTCTTGCGCAGACCAGTCCTTGCCAAACAAGCACAGCAGATCTTTTCGCGGCTCTGGAAGTCTTCGTACGCTGCGCCAATTGACGTCAGCAGAGACTACGTTCCACCTCGCGTCCGCTAACACTGCGCTGCGTTACGGTGACATGAAGGTTCCGTTCGAGCTTGCACAGCTTGACATGATGACCGACGAGCTTGAGTAGTAGCCGCCCGCGTAGAACCAGTTGATGGTTGTCACCGTGGACAGCCCGACGTTGCTCATGGTCTTGCATCCGCCGAGCGCGCCGGTTCGGTTGCAGCCCACGTCGCTCCAAGCACCACCTGCATTCACACAAGAAGACTTGTATGCACCAAGAATGCTCTGATCCGCGATGAACTCCTGGCAGTAGAGCATGTTGGCTTTCATCGTTGGTCGCAGATCACAGCTCTGAGCGTACGGAGTCATCCTCGTGATGGTGGCGTCCGTACCCGCATCCGTAGCGCCAGTCGAAGTGCCACCGCAGCCGCTCACAGCGAGCAGCATCGTGACTCCGCAAGCAAGTAGGATCCTAATATGAATCATTCACTACTCCTCTTATGTGAAGTCGTCAGTTGGAACGACTGCGGCCTGTGTTCAGATAGATTCCCTCGGCCATGCCTCCGCGCTGGATCGCAGCCCAGGCAAAGAACTCACCGCGCTCCACGCTCAGCCCATGGACATGGCGCCCGGTCAGCGGCGCTCCATTGGCACTCTTTGCCGGAAAACGCACGATGGTTTTGCCTTTGGGGAATGATCGCTTCATCGTTGCCATCGGTTGCCGGTGATGGTCCAGCAGTGCCAGTGTCACGTCGGTTGCGGGCTCTTCCGCTTCCACTGTGATGTTCGGCGAGTGATCCGGTTCGTAGGTCAGGAAAAGTTTCGGGATGTCCGTCGGCGCCGCAGCAGTGTAGCTTCTGGCCCACGGATCACTGCGCTGATTTTCTGGAAGTTCAGCAGATGCAGTGTCGTCGATGCGTCCGGTCTGTCCACCAAGGGGCTGATGGGTTTCATACGCCCGCGCAATCGGCCCGATCATCGCCCGAGGTGCACCACCCACGTCGACGACAAAGACTCCCAAACGGACATCCGCAACCCCAACATACGCTGCCTCGCCAATGTTCACCGATGTGTAGTAATCCGCAACAAGCTGACTGCGACCCAGACCATCTGCACCTCGCTGTCGAAACAGGTCAAAGTACCAGCCGGTGTAGGTTGGGGGTCCGCCAGAAGAGCCGGGAGCCATCTCGACCACCATGGACAGGAATCGCCTTTGTTCGACCGAGAGCGGCTTCCCTTGCAGCTCGTCATTGACGATCACGGAGAACACATCGAGCAGTTTGCCGAGCCTGCGAAAGTACGAAAGACCCGAAGTCAAATCGGTTGGATCGAGCGCGGCAATGGCCTGTTCGCCTCGACGTGCGTATTCACGAAGGCCATTTAGTACCTCTTTGGCCGGTTCAACGTAGCCATCGGGAATCGCGCACCCACCCAGATCATAGGGCTGTCCTGCGACGAGAACATAGTTGTGTTTGATCTGGGCATATCCCGCAGCGGCAGAATTCACGAGCAGGTCCGCATACACCTCGGTGTCCATAAAAGATGGCCGGACTCCGATTGGCTTCACAGATAGTCTCTGTACAGCCTGCATCCATGCGGAATACAAATCGGTAGCCGCAGCAGGGGAGGGCGTTTCGAAGATCTTTCGCGCCAATGTGAGCTGGCTTCGGAGCGTCGGAAAATTGGCCAGATCGGCGGTCAAAAAAGCCAAGCCGCGATCATGCCCAAGCGCATAGGCAATCTCGGGAAACTGGACTCTGTATTTTCCTGCAATCGCATCATGAACCAGCGGACGCAGGCTCTGTGCATCAGAGACAACCCGTGGCCCAAGGACCGTAGCGATCACCGGAAGCTGAGCCGACCCCTGGGGCATGTAGTGCATCGAAACGGTACGAACATAGCGACTCCCAATCGCCGCGCGAAGCTTTTCCGACACATCGGGAGCTCGCAGGTCCGTGATTCCAGCCTGCTTTTGCAAGACAAGCAGACTTGGCAAAGAGACGTCTTCGCGCTGTCCAGCCAGAAGCGTCCACAGCGAGTCCAGTGACAACACTTCTGCACTGACCCCGCTGCGCTGCATCAGGTTGGCCAGCGCCAGCGCAAGCACTGCCTCGCGGGGTGTTTCGCGTGGATCAGGGGCGATTCCCGGTGCAGAGCTGCGCGACGATCGGGACACCAAGTTAAGCTCCAGTCGAGACAACCACATTGCAGCCTGAAACAGAGCCGTCATCTGCGGCTCCTCTGCATAGTGTCCCCGCGCCGCGTACTGCGAAAAGTCCACCATCCGAGCCCGACCAAAGAGCGAGACTTCGGTCAGACCTTTGGCTTCTTTGATACGAGATAGGAGGCTGTTTGCCTCGCCCTCTGTCGTTGGAAAAAGTGCCGGTGTTTTGTCGCCAATCAGCCGAGCCGCAACCGTTACGTACAGATCGGCATCGTGCGCAGTCTCCGTGGGAATTCCACTCTGATACGTCTTGAGTTCGCTCCGCAATGCCGCCAAAAACTTGAGCAGCTTGGGCGCTGCAATCTGCTGCTCAAGCGCTGCCATCAGTTGATCGTTCGAGGCATACACCGCATGCAGCAGCGCATCCATCGACACATACAGCGGAAGCTGTGATTGGTAGATTTCATGAAACGCGGTCGCGTAGCTTTCAAACGAAAGCCGCGCAAAGGAAGCGACCCCCTGTTTGTACAGGATGTCTTTCTCGACGGGGCGGAGCCTAAATCGACGCTCGAACAGATCAAGATACTTGGGCGCTGTCTTGTGATCCCAGCGCTGCATAGGAACTGGCGAAGTCGCACGCTTGGCATCCCGCAAGATCGCATCGCGCGCGCGTGCAAGATTCGAATCTGCCACCTCGCAGAGATCGGCTGCGTTGTTGGGAACCTTGCGTCGGCCTCCGTATTCCTCCGCACCATCGGCATGCGCAGGGGTTGCATGTGCCAACAGCAACGCCCCGACTCCCAAACGGAAAACACGACCTAACCGACGATGTGTCACCGCGCCCTCCAAGTAAGCCCTGAGTATAGCGGAAGCCGTGGTATGGTTTGCGTCTAAAGATGTCTCCCGACCTGCATCGTCGTGACCGACTCCGACAGGAAATCTGCGATGCGTACGAACGACTGTGCGGTGACCCGCAAGCCCCCGTTTTTCTGACGTGTGAGCATGCGAGCGAGCGATTGCCAAGCGGATACCATCTGAATGGTCGGGATTCCCGACTTGTAGGGACGCACTGGGCGTTTGATCTGGGCGCTCGCGCGCTGACATGTGAGCTGGCGGATGCGCTTTCTGCGGCGGCTGTCTTGGCAAACTTCTCTCGCCTGTTGATTGATCCGAATCGAGAAGTCACGCATCCAGACTTGTTTCGGAGTGTGGCCGAAGGAGAGCCGATTCTCTTAAATCAACAGCTTGGCGCGCACGATCGCAAACATCGCATCGAGACGTACTACACTCCGTATCATGCCGCCGTAGACGAGACACTCGCGTACGTTTCTGCACCCACGCTCTTGTCGATTCACACGTTCACCCCAAACTATGAAGGGCAGCTTCGGCAGGTCGAACTGGGAGTCCTGTTTGATCGCGATGAAGACCCAGCAGAGTCGCTCTTGTCGTCGTTGCGGCAGCACTATCCGCACGTCGCCGCCAATGAGCCGTGGTCTGGAAAGCAAGGTCTTATCTACTCTGCTGAGTCACATGCGCATCGGCATGGCCGCATCGCGCTGGAGCTAGAAGTCCGCCAGGACTGCGCGGAAGATCCATCCTATCGACAGAAGCTCATCGCAGTGCTTGTCGAACACTTCGTCCGCCCCACAATATGAATCATTTTGTATGATTCATATTGAATCCAAGCGCAGCGAGAATGCTGTTAGGGAAAACCGTTTTGGGGGGGGGGCGAACTACGCTCGGCGACGACGGAAGAACCACACAGCGAGCAGCATCGACAGGGCAGCCCCCGGAGCACCAGATGAAGCGGCTCCGCCCATTGCGCAGCCACGACCGCCGCCGGCGATTTGATCGAACATTGGGTTGTCGTTCTTCACCTTGAGCGTCGCTTGGTTGTTGCTCGGATCTGGATCAACGCCAAGCCCAGACACTTGCGCGGTGACATCGAACTCGGCGAGAACCGGAGGCGGGATGAGCGTGATCTCTGCCCGCGTGTCTCCCGGTGGAAGTGTTGCCACCAGACACTGCAAAACCGCCGCATCACGGGTGCACGACCAACCCGAAAGATTGGGAACAGAGAGCTTGGTCTGTGCCGGTGCTTGCACCGAAAATGCGACATCAAAGGCGGGGGTCGGGCCCTTGTTTGACAAAAGGAGTGCCACTTGCGCCGGATCAAATCCACGGACGTTCGCGGTGGGATTTTCGAAACGGAGCCCCAAATCGGATTCCGCCCGACACTGACCAAGCTGGCAGCTCCCTAGCTCACAGCTTGTGCCATCTTTCTGCGGGACGTCTGCGGGGCAGTCCGCATTCTGACCATCGCACTGCTCTTCGGCATCGCAGCCGTGCGTTGCAGGCCGACACTGGCTCCCCCGCGGTTTGCGCATGTCAGCTGGGCAAGCCATCGACATCCCGGTGCAGGTTTCCGCGACGTCGCAACCGCCCGTTGCAGGACGACACACTGTCCCACCGCGCGCAGCGCCGCACACACCGTTTGCCATGGCTCCGGCGGCCACGCTGCATGCTTGGCAATCGGGAGAACCGCCGCCACACGCGCTGTTGCAGCACACGCCATCGACGCAGAAACCACTTCCGCACTCGGAAGCAGCAAGACACGGTTCGCCATTCCCTTTGCGCCCGATAAACGCATACGCCGCGCCCCCCGGCGGTCGTCCGGGAGCGCCCGCGAGGAAAGTCTCGCCATCCACAGAAACGCCATTGCCAAAAAACGCGCTCGGTGAAGGATCGGACGCGACGAGCTTGGCAGTTTGGGACCACATGGAACCGGCACGCAAGAACGCATAGCCCGCGCCCGCGTCGGGAAGTCCGGTCACATCGCCATACGGCGCCCCAACGAGAACCTGCTCAGCACTGACAGCTACGTCGTAGCCAAACCAGTCGTTGCTCTGTCCATCGCCGGCACTGAGCTTGGACTGTTGGCTCCAGCCCATCGCCGACTTGACGAATACGTACGCGCTGCCGCTGTTTGTCTTGCCCCCAGCGTCGCCATAGAGCGCGCTGACGACGGCGGTATTTCCATCTAAGGCGACCTGTCGACCGAACCAGTCACCGCTCTGGCCGTCGCTCGCGAGCAGCTTCGCCGTCTGACCAAAGCCCATCGCGCCGCGCGTGAACACGTAGGCCGCACCCGCTTCGCTCTTGCCGCTCGGATCGGCGAAGTCTGCACCAACGATGATCGTGTCCCCTGAAATCGACACACCAACGCCAAACGAATCGCCCGCCGCCGCATCGTTTGCGGTCAGCTTGCCAAACGGTCCCCAGTTTGGGCCACGTCGTCCGAACACGTAGGCTGCACCCGCGTCCTTGCGCATGAACGCATCCGCGCCGCGCGCACCGACAACCGCCACGTCCCCATCGAGCGCCACCGCAAAACCAAACTGATCGTCGGCAGCTCCATCAAAAGACATCAGCTTGGCCTGCTGGCTCCAGGTTGAACCGGAGCGCAGGAAAACGTAGGCCGCACCAACGTCGCTACGTCCAGGCTGATCAACACCTGGCGCACCAACGATCAGCGTGTCACCACGAAGAGCGACTCGCGCGCCGAAGCCATCGCCGCTGCGACCATCCATCGGGACAATCTTGGCTTGCTGCGTCCAGTTGCTCCCGCTGCGGACGAAGATGTAGACGGCACCGCCATCGGTGCGACCCATCGGAGCGGCATACGGCGCAGCCACCACCGCAGTGTCACCGTCGAAGGACACCGACGCGCCTTCGTAGTCCCCGAGCGCGGCGTCGGAACCAACCAGTCGCTGGGCTGCCGAAAGCGTAATCAGCGTCGCGGCGTCACCTGCATCGGAAAGCCCTGACGCAGGCCGAGGCGACGGTTGGGTGACATCGGGCATGCGGCGCAGCGGGCTGTGCACATCCGCGTAAACCCCCGACGGCAGAAGCGCTACCGATAGAGAGCACAGCGCGAATTTCTTTGCGCCGTCGGAAAACACCGGCAATACCGAGCGAATCCAGGTGTAGGCCTTCATGCGCACCTGTGTACCACAACATGAACAAAAATTGCCGACCAGTGGCGGCTCGATAAAGTCGGGACTTCCGGTTTCTGTCATGGACTGCTCAACGTGCTTTTATCCCAACGATGATGAGGCTCGCTTTTGCACCCGCTGCGCTGCGCCGCTCGGAATATCAATTTCGCGTCTTCCGACTGAAGCGCCCGACGCCCCGCACCCGGCCATCACCGAAATGATCGCGGGCAGTGGCGATCTCGGATCACCGCAGGGCTTGGCTTTTGCGATCCAAGGCGCAGGCGCTGTTCCGGGCCGCTCGCCGACTTCGATCGGTGCTCCGTCGGATCTGTCGCTGCTCGGTGGACGCTATCGGCTGTTGCGGTGCCTGGGATCGGGCGGTTTTGGTGCGGTGTACGAGGCCGAAGAAGTGGCGCTCGGACTTCGCGTCGCAATCAAGCTACTGAATCGCACGGCGCTGCAGGACCCGAAGATGCGACAGCGCTTTCTGCAAGAAGCCCGAATGATCGCAGAGCTTCGCAGTCCGCACGTCGTCGTCCTGCACGACTATGCAGTCACGGAACATGGTGTGCCGTATTTGGTGATGGAACTGCTGTCTGGCAAGCCGCTCTCCCACGACATGCTGTCAGGCGCACTGTCGCCACGCCGAGCCGTTCACATCATGGCGCAGGTCTGCGGGGCTCTCGGCGATGCGCATGCCTACGGGATGGTTCATCGCGACATCAAGCCGGACAACATCTTGCTGCTTCCGCATGCACCACCGTTTGTTCACGGTCCATCGACTCCGGTCCAGCTCGCCTTCCCAGCTGATGGTCAGGATTTCGTCAAAGTGGTCGATTTTGGCGTCGCACGGTGGTGCGGCCTATCGACGCGGGCGTCGGACATCTTGGGAACACCGGCCTATATTTCCCCGGAAACGCTGGCCGATGAACCGGTCGATGGACGCAGCGATCTGTACGCGGTGGGCATGCTGCTCTGGCAAATGATCGTCGGCGACCTGCCGTTCCCGGGCAAGAACCAGGCGCTCATGATGAAGTCGCACCTGGATGCACCGCGCTACAAGCCACGGGAAATCAACCCTCGCTATCGCCTGCCAGACGCTCTCGAGGAGCTGATGGTGCAGCTTGTGGCGCGCGCGCCAAGCGATCGCCCCAGCAGTGCGTATCTTGTGCGGGCGCAAATGCACGAAATGCTGTCGATTCCGGGCCTCTTGCCCGATCGGCCACTGCGGGGGGCTGCGCGGCCTGACTTTGGTCCGCATTGGGACGGTCCACTGACCGGAAAACAGATGGGACAGCGCCAACAGGCCCAAGACCCACATGCGGCGACACAGGCGATTACCGTGAAGATGCCGACGAGAATCGACGCCTCTTGACCGAAGCCACTAACTCTGCTGAGTTAATAAGCTATGGCCAGGCTTTCCTTTGTATCCCTGCCCCTGCTGGGGCTTCTCTTGGTTCCGTTTTCCGCTCCCCAAGCCGCCGAGCAGTGGTGGCGAGATCCCGAGCGAGGATGCGGCAAAATCGAAGACTTCAAGCGCACCTTCCGCATCGCCGATCTGCCGGGTTGCGATGGCGAGCTGCTCCGTTCCGCGCCGGAAGGCGAGGTCGCGATGCACGACGCCAAGAAGCTGCTCCGCGAGGCTGAAAAAGTCCTCGATGGTGGGCAATCGGATGGTGTCGAGAGCAAGCTCAATCAAGCGATTGAGCTGATGAACAAGGCGCCGCGTGATGCGCGCGTTGACTGGGCTCGGCAGCACTTCAAGACTGCGGTCGAGGTGCTCCAGGCACGGATGGCCATGCTGGCAAAGCTGCCCAAGCTCCGTCAAAGCTACAAAGCGCTCGCGGACCTGAGTGCGCAAGCGAAGCCGGATGCCAAAGCGGTGCAGGGCGCAGCCGAAGCATGCGTCGCTGCATTCAAGGAAGCGGAGTCCGGTGGTGGCAATCTGCAGCTCCAGTACGAGCTGGTCTCCGGCAGCAAGATGAAGCCGCTTCGGGACTACCTGACGGAGTGCGAGCAAGCCAAGGGCAGCTCGGCGGCGACGCCAGCAGCAGCTGCTGCTGCCACAAACGGAGCGACGGATGCCAAGCCCGCCGCTGCAGAGACCAAAGATGCGAAGCCCGACAAGCCCGCCGCAGCCGCAGCCGGTACCGACGGTGGCGTGCCGCGTGACAAGTGGGTCAAGAAGCTCAAAGGCGATCGCAAGAAGGTCTTCGAGGCTCACGCCGATGCCTTCCCGCTGTTCGAGGGCGAGGCTGGTCCCAAGGGCGCAGCCAAGGCCGCCGAGTGGAAGTACGGCAGCGAAGTCATCAAGTTCAAGGGCAACAAACAGCTCAAGGAATAGACTCCGCGATGCCGATTCCGCAAACGCCGCTCTGCACGGTCGACTGCATTATCGATCTGGTCGACCATCCACTGCATCGGCCCGATCGTCCCGTCTTGGTGCTCATCGAGAGACGCTATCCACCACACGGCTGGGCGCTGCCAGGTGGTTTCGTCGACATCGGCGAGCCACTGGGTCGCGCCGCGGCTCGCGAGGCTCTCGAAGAGACGTCGCTTCAGATCGAGCTTGTCGAGCAGTTTTTCGCCTACTCGTCACCGCAGCGGGACCCGCGACGGCACACGGTTTCGACGGTTTTTCTGGCCACAGCCAAAGGAACACCGACGGCCGCCGATGACGCCGGTCGCGTTGCGGTGTTCACCGAGGACAACCTGCCGCCGCTCGCGTTCGATCACGGACAGATTCTCGCCGACTACTTTGCCTACCGACGAACCGGCAAGCGGCCGGGCCCGCACACCTAGTCGTCCTTTCAGCTCAGGCACGCGGAAGCGGGACAGCGTCGATTCTGCCCTTCTGAATGCAGTTTTTTCGGCAGACTGGGACTAGACTTCGCTCGGCGTGCTCATCGCGCTGGGGTTGGGGGCGGAGGAAGCGGGCTCAGCAGATAGGTCGTCGGTCGGCTGGTCGTGCTTGGGCGCGGCAATGTCGCGCTTGCGTCGTGGCTGCAACAGTCCAAGCGCACCACCGTGCTCGGATTGCGAAGCCTGCCGTTCCTGCTGCTTGAGCTTGTGAAGGAACGCAAAACACTCTCTGAGCCCGTCTTTGAGCGAGCGCAGCGTCCGAATCCCGTCGAGTTCAACCCCAAGCTGGACCATCGTACGGGCAATCTCGGGACGAATTCCCGTCAGCACACACATGGTTCCAAGCAGCCGCGCCGCTCGCGTCATCTTCAGCATCGAGTTCGCGGTATTGGTGTCCACCAACTCGACGCCCGTGATGTCGATGATGATGCAGCGCGAGCGAGTCTGCTTGACCCGATCCAGCAGCTTCTCGGTCATCTCGGCGGCACGCTGCGAGTCGAGTGAGCTTACGATCGGCAGCAGCAAGATATCGTCCCAGATCTCGGCGATGGGCGTCGACAGCTCATGGATTGCTTGCTGCTGCCGGGCAATCGTCGATATTTGGTCTTGTAGCTCGCGCTTCGATCGTTCCATCTCGGCGATGTACTGCTCGTTCTGTTGCCGCGCAGTCGCCAGTTCTTGGTTGTAGATGTTCAGCGCAGCCTCGAGCACCGAGAACTCGTCGGCCTGTGGATTTGGCTCGATCTGTATCAGCTGAGGATCGTATTCCCCAATCGACACCATCGATAAGATGTCGACGACCCGCTGGATGCGCTCGAACGAGACGGTGACGGAGGTCTTGTCAGCCATGACACGCACTTGTGCGCCGAAAATTATGCATCTAAGCGCACGGAATTATCATCTTGCGTTCAGTGCCTCCCGGCAAGACATTTCTCCGAGCAATCCCGCCTTGGGGCAAGGCCCTGTCAGCGTTTGTCTTCTGCCTGCGAGCGCTTGACCGCTTCCCAGTGTTGGTTCATCTGCGGAAGTGTCATCTCTGGCAGCTGCTGCCCATGCTCAGCGATGCGGTCTTCCATTGCATTGAACCGACCGACAAAGCGTGTGTTGGCTCGCCGCAGCGCTTGCTCCGCATCAATGCCAAGCTTCCCTGCCAGTCGTGTCAGTGTAAACAGTACATCACCGAACTCGGACTCGATGCGATCCCGACTGGCCGACTCGATGCCGCTTGCCACCTCTGCATCCAGTTCGGCCAGTTCTTCGTCGATTTTGGCACGCACGCCCGCAATGTCTGGCCAGTCAAATCCCGTGGCTGCGGCCTTGTCGGCAATCATTTGTCCACGCTTGAGCGCAGGCATCGACTTGGGAATGCCATCCAGCGTCCGACGCACTTTGCCTGCTGACTTGCGCTCTTGCGCTTTGATGGCACCCCAGTTTTGCACCACTTCCGCCGCGTCCTTGACCTTGGTGTCACCGAATACGTGCGGGTGGCGACGACGCATCTTGTCGGCGATTTTTTCGCACACGTCGTCGATGTTGAACGCACCTTCACGGGCCCGCAGCGCCGACTGAAAGACGATCTGGAACAGCACATCGCCGAGCTCTTCGCAGTGCGCCTCCACGTCGTTGTCATCGATGGCATCCAGCACCTCGAACGATTCCTCGATCAGGTAGTGGCGCAGCGTGGCCAGCGTCTGTTCACGATCCCAAGGACATCCATCCGGCGCGAGCAAGTGCTCCATCACGTCGAGAAGATCGGCCAGCTTGTCGCCGCGGGCAGCCTGGGAGGGAAGATACGTCGCTGAAGGGGCAGGGCAGGGCGCAGACATGTTGTGGGAACCTCGCTGCCCGAATGTCTAGCGCAGCGAGTCCCCGTTTGTCACCACAGCTCAGCTTGGGCCGGGACCAGAACCAATCGGCGGCGGCGGCGGCAGGCTGTCGGGAAGCGGGGCGGTTTGCGGACCAACGGGCGTAGGTGGTGTCGCGGCTTCTGGCGGGGCCGGTCCGGCGGCTGGTGGATAGCGCAAATCTTGGCAGGTCGCGCCCAGACTGCCGACCGCATCGTTGTAGAAATTCATCGCGTCGATGGCATGACCATTGGCTTGGTTCTTTTCGCGCCAAGATATCGCGGACAGCGTCAGGCCCAGCGCACCGGCCGCCAGACCACTGCCCAGCCAGGTCCACTGATGCTGCTGATCGGCCAGACCGGCCAGACTCCCGATTGACGCCAGCGAAAATGTCACGCCCAGGACAGAAAGGGCGATTGCCGCACCGCCATGGTTTTGGGCCGACTGTGCGTGCTTGTGCGCTTCGGGAACGCAGGACACGTAGCGAGCCAGTCCGCGATATGCCAGCCCAGAAGCCACGGGCTTGCCTTCTGCTCGCATCACAAAGCCGCCGTCGTAGCCAAGCTGAATTTCCCCGCGCGCGACAAGCTGCGGAGCATATTGCGTCGTCGCACATCCGCCAGCGAGTGCAACCGCCAGGACCGCCGCAGTGCTCTTGGTTGGAAGCGATTTCACGGCGCACCTCCGACGGTTTGAGCTGCATCGAACTGGCACGGAGAGTTTCCGCTGCGCAGCAGATCATTTAACGCATTCACGGCATCAATCGCTTCAGAAGCCTGGCGCTCGCTTTCGGGTCGTACCGTCGCCAACGTAATCGAAATCACCGGCATCACGACGATGGCGACCGCAGCCAGCACGGCCAGGCCTTTCCCTGCGTCACCGCCGCCACCACCCGAACCGCCTCCGATTCGGAAACCGCCCGAGCGAACGCCGCCTCCAACGGAGGGACCGACCCGATAAATCGAGCCGACATGCGGACGCGGAACGAACGGCACAAAAAGCGGCGGACGCGGCAACATCGGCGGCACGCCAGGATGGATCACGATGATGTTTGGACCATAGTAGCGAGGCACCCAGTACTCGGACCCGTAGCCAGCGGTCAGACGATAAGGCTGGCTGGATTCAAGCTCGGGCAGCCTTACAAAGCTCTCGTCAAGCGGCAGTCGCTCATGGCCTGTAAGTTGGCGCAGCGCAACTTGGCAATCGCGGCCCAAGCCACCACCCGCGAGTGTCACGGTTGCTTCGCTGTCTTTGCTGTTCCAGATCACGCGCGGACGGCCATCAGCTGGCGGAACGTAGCTCGATTCGTAACCGCAACCTGCGGACGCAAGCCACGCACACACCGAGGCGCAAAGACCAGCCGCGAGCTGGCCCGAATGCCGATTTGAGCCATCGAATCGACGCATACCATCACGGTAGTCCCGGGTCTGCCGACTGGTCAAGCGCCGATAATGTATATTATGTCAACTAAACATCTCAGCGACTTTACACGGGCTTTGCCAAGGCCTGATACTGCTTGGGTGTGGCAGTTGCGCGCCTTTCCTTGCCGTCTTGTGACGATGGCCACCCTGTGCTTCGGCGCAGGCTGCCCGCGCGAGCCCGCTGCGAATCATCCAGCAGCGGCTGCACCGGACGCCCGCATGGATGGCCCTGCCCGCACTGTCCTGGCCCAAGCAGCGGTTGAAACGGCCCAAGACGCTGGCGATCCCTGGATTGCGCCGCCTGCGGTTCCGTCCGGCGTGCCCGACTTTATCGAGGCGCAGTTTCTCGACACCTATCGACTGTTCGTGCCCCGCGATTTCACCAGCCAAGAGAAAGCCATCCGCTGGTCGCGCTACTACCAAGGTCGCTGGGTCCGCTGGACCGGCCAACTCCGGTTTGTGACGGCCGATGCGCTGCTGTTCCATCATCTCGGCACGACGAGCAGTTACGAAGTCTCGCTGCAAGTGCCAGAGCCTGAGCGTGCGCGGCTGCGCCAAGTTCTCCAGCTTGGGCGGTTCTACAACTATGTAGGTCGTATGCTCCGATACGAAACAACTTTTCGCGTGATTGTCTTGGAGCAAGGCTCGGTCTTGGCCCCAAACGACACAGGGGTTCCAGGTACTCTGTCAACCCTCCCCTGGACACGCGAACCACCGCCGTTGCCTGGACTTCTCCCATCCAGCCGCTCCAAGTAACCAGCTTTGCCGAAAAATCGCACCAAATTCGTAAGTTTAAATACTGACAAATCTCTTCTCTAACGATGAGTTCCTTGGTAGTCTGCTTACAAAACCATTGGTAGCCCGCTCGCACCTGCTTGGGGGGATGGTTTGGGAAACAGGCTATGTCGCGTGATCTCTCAGGGAAGACGCTCAATGGATATCGGTTTGGCGAACCACTCGCCAAAGGCGCGCAGAGCACAGTCTACGCTGCACACCAGTCCGACGGAGACCGTGCTGTCGCCATCAAAGTCTTCCTGAGTGAGCTTCCAAAAGACAAAGCGGCAGCCAGTCGGATCGTCTCTGACGTTCAGCGCGGCACCCAAGTCACGCACAAGAACCTGGTGCCAGTGATCGAGGTCGGCAGTCTCGAGTGGAAAGGCAAGCGGCACCTCTTTGTTGCGATGGAACGGCTGCACGGCGAATCGCTCAAGGCGAGGCTCGCCAGTCAGCCCGGGCACTCTCTGCCGCAGCACGTAGCGCTCCAGATTGCGAGCACGGTCGGTGGTGCGCTGCAGGCCCTGCACGGCGCTGATCTCTGCCACCGTGGAGTAAATTCTGGTGCGGTCTTTCTATCGCCGCCCACGGACGAAGAGCGTGCCGCCGATCTGGAAGCGGAAGACCACATCTATCTGCTCGACGCAGGCGCATCGGCGCTGTTCGAAGGACTGAACGGCAACGGCGGCAATGGCAATGGCAAGCGAGGCAAGTTCGCGGACGACATTCGTGGCTTGGCGGCGCTGACCTCGGAGATGCTGGGCGGCATCCCCCAGACCGTGACTCAAGGCAGCGAAGCACTCTTGCCGCTGCGTTTTCGCAATCGCAAGATTCCGGCCCGACTCGATGCGGTTCTGCGCTCGGTGCTGTCCAGCAAGCTGGGGACCGACAAGCAGGACGCCTACCACTCGGTGGCCGAGTTTGTCGCCGCACTGTTTGGCGATCCAAGCACAGTCCCGACGATGGCAGCCTGGTCAGGCGATGGCCGATCCATGGTCGAGCCGACGCGCAGCCACAGTGGACTGCTGTGGGCCGCGATCCTTTCAGTCGTCGGCGGAATCAGCTTTGGTGTAGGGTATTGGCTATACCAAGATCAAGCACCGACGACGCCAACTGCTCCGACGCCAACGATTTCTGTGCCGCCAGCAGCTTCGGCCCCTGACCTGGCACAAAGCTCCGCGGCCCCCGCATCCAGCAATCCAAACCCTTCTGCGGGTCCGGCAGCAGCGACCGTTCCCGCCAAAAACGAGGTGAAGTAAGTGAAGTGCCAAGCTCTACGCATGGTTCTG
>CAYTGC010000034.1:0-29517 GCA_964437195.1 uncultured Myxococcales bacterium
GCGATCTGCTTTGATCTCGACGACGACTGGCCGCGTGATCCACAGCCGATGCAGGACATGTTCCAGCTCTTTGTGGTTCCTGCGGAGAATCTTCGCAAGGAAAGTAGTGAGCCGATTTTCTGCGATGGCACGCAGGAAGCCTACCCGATTCGGCACAGCATGCCGCAGCTCGGCTACTCGCTGGCGGAAGCACTTGGTGTCTACCGGATTGAGACCGATGGACTGGTTCCGCTTGAGGCAGCAGTTCTACACGCAGCCAGCGGATCGATGGCTTACGAGATCGAAGAGCGGATCGATGATCTGCACAACGGTCTGTTTCTTCTGGTTAGAATGCCGGAGGCGCTGCTGCGCCCAGTCCGTTTGGTTGTGGAGGGGCTGTGGCATCAGCCGGGATTCGCTCGGGATGCAGTTGGAAAGCTGAAGCTCACGCTTCCCAATCGCAACCAGGAAGGCTTCCAGTTTGTCGCTCGCAGCGACGTAAGGCCGCACTCCGAAACAGCACTGGGACAGGATGGGATGGCGCTTCTGCGGCTGCTCGCAATGCGAATGAAGTCCATCTTAGATTTGAAAGAGCTGGGCCAACTGCTGAGCGTGCTCGGAAGCGTTACGGATTCACCGTACCGAGAACTTCCGCAGCACATTAAAGGAATCAGTACAGAGCTTGCCCCAGATAGTGCAATGCGAGGGAGCGGTCTTCGTCACGTCTATCGACTGACAATCGATCGCTTCGAGCCGGATGACGAGGCTTTGGTGTGGACGTTTCTGAGCCAGATCCGTCTACTGCTTGACGCTTGGAACGCAGAAGCCACGGTTGATCTGCAAGTGGATGCGGGCGGAAGCAAGCTGCGACTGCCACTCAATCCCGGGGAGGTCGTCCGATGATGATGACGATTGAGCTGTGGAATGTCATCGTGTCAGCTGGCACCGAAGTACGTCGACTGCTCGATCGGGCTCTGCCGCAGACGTACGTGGCAGCCTCTGCCCAAGAGCAGACCATGATGCTCAACGCAGGGACCGATGTGATCGGACTTCTCCGCACCGAGCTACGCCGCTATCTGGATGATCTGAAGAATACCTTCCAGCGCATCTTGCCGGAAAAGGAAGCGGGGATGGTGCTCTATCCACTCGTGCTTCACTTTGACGAAATGGTCACACGGAGGCTGTCGACCGCAGAGCAGACGCAGTGGCCGCTTCTGCAAAAAGAACTCTTCGATATGAACGATGGTGGAGACGTATTTTTTGAGTTTGTCGAAGAGAGACTCAAGAAGGCATCCAGTCCGCCGCTTGTCTTCACGGTGCTATACTACTGTCTAAGCGACGGATTCATTGGCAAGTTTGGCCAGGATCCCGCGAAAGCAGCGGCGTTTAAAAAACGACTGGCCGAACGGATTCCGCTTCCCGAGATGCCAGGCAAACAGAAGAGAAAGAAGCGGCGGGGAGATGATGAGGAATCCATTCCGCTGCCCAGCAAAGTGATGCACCCGGCCATCTACTACCTGGCGACAACCGGTGTGGTGGTACTGCTGTTTTGGCTGGTTGTCTCGATGACCAATCTCTAGCCAAGAGGATATAGACGCATGTTCGAGCTAGATGATGGTTTTGATGAAGCCGGCGACGCCCTAGGAGAGATCTTTGAAGAGGAAGCCGAGGAAACAGTCGAAGATACGGCCGAGGAATACGTTGAGGAGATTCATTCCGACAACTTGCTCGCGCACTGGAACAAGAAACAGGGCGATCAACAAGCGCAGCAGCAGAAAAAGGCGGAGAGCCGCCCAGTTTACACGGGACCTACTATCAGGCAGCTCCTTACCCAGCTCGATAGCCAGATCCGAAATCTGTTTGGCGACCGTGCGCAGTCGTTGGAGGTCCCGATGACTCGTGCAGCCGAGATGCTGCGCGCGCTGTTTCCGCCATCCACCCAGCAGCCGCTTGTGCCGATGGAGCATGATCAGCTGCAAAAGGAACTGCATCACACGCTCAATCAGCTAGAGGACATCATGGATGCCTTGCTGGTGGCCACGATGGCGAGGTCGTAAATCGTGGTGAGTCTGCTCTTTAGCGCCTCTGCTGCGCAAGGATTCCGGTGGCGCTGGGAGGCATCGCTCCCATCTCTGACAGACTACGGAATCCTGCGGCTTCCTGTCTGGATCTACTGGACGCTGGGCATCCTTGGTAGTCTGTCCATCGCATTCTTGCTGTTTTTCGTCTATCGCTATGCTCGGCAGCGCTGGGTCGCTGGCGATTCGCGCCGAGACAGCAGCAAGGACGGAGTCCAGGCCAGTGCACTAAAGGACATCTGGAATCGCTTCGAATCCGAGCTTCCGCGCTCGGCACGCGCGGCAGTTCCCAACTATCCCAGCTTTCTGGTTTTGGGACCAGCGAGCGCAGGAAAGAGTCATGTCATCCGGGCGCGGATCGACTGGCAGGAGCAGACAGGACAGCTTGTTCCTAGCTACACGGCTGATCCGATGCTCCAGATCTACATCGGTAGTCGCGCACTCGCGCTGGAGCTTTCCGCGCCCCTTCTGATGTCGAATCAAGATGCGGTTCGGGATGCGGTCAGCAAGCTATTCCCCGCCGCATTTAAGCACAGAAATCCGACGGTGGTGGTCGTTCTCGACATCGGCACGGTGATGAGGACAGATCCCGATACGCTGGCTCATCAAGGTCAGTCGATTCGCGCGAAGCTCAACCTGCTGGCCAAGGCACTCCGTTCGCCGATTGAGTCTCGTCTGGTGCTCACACATATGGAGCAGATCGACGGATACTCAAGCTTTGCCAAGTATCTGAATCATGAGCGGATTCCTCTGGAACTTCCGCTGCACCTGCTGACCAATCGAGAAGGTGGCCTTGGCGAACTTCTTCGCAGCTACGAGCAGTACCTTCCGCATGCGCTCATCAACGTCAATGCGGACCAGTTCAGAGGAATCATCAAGTTCCTTCACAGCGCGCCCAGGACGCTACAGCTTCTAGAGCCGCTGATTCAGCCACTTCTGCAAGGGAATCCGGCGTATCCGACTCCGCACCTTGAGCGGATCTACTTTCATGCGGGCGCCAAAGATGAGCAGCTCGGGAATCCTTTCCATCTCACACGTCGCAGTGAGGCTGGGCGCGGCCCGAGGCCGATCATTTCATTGGCATGGTGGAGAGGTCGCACCCACCTGGCAGTCTGCGCTGGCGTTGCAGCGACTCTGTTCCTGGTCTTGCTCACCCTGGTCATTCGTCACGGACGCAAAGTTCACAAGGCAGAAGACGCTGTCGAGGCGTTCGCCGAGTCCGTCAAGCGTGCGCGAAATTCACTGAACCCATCCATGGAATCGGCGGCAGTACGCGCAGCGGAACAGACATCCAGTCAGCTGATTGGTGCGCTGACTGCGTCCGACGAAAAGTGGACTCTCTACCGACTCCTCTATCAAGACAACAAGGAAGAGACGCGTCAGCACCACATCGAGACGATCCGCAGCGGCTATCTGCTGCCTGCCCTGGAAAAGGCCGCGCAGCTTCATCAGAGAGACAAGCTGATCTACACACTCGCAGTGCTGTATGCAGACAACAAGAACTCGCTGGGAGGCCTGGTGAACACCCAGCCCGGTGAGTTCGCATCGACGATCGGCGTTCCCGAAAGCGTCATCCGTGACTACCTCGCCTACTCTGAGGAGCCATGGCAAGGAAGTCCGACCATCCTTAGCACTGTCCGCAGTGGCATGCGTCGAGATCGCGGGGACTTGGTCACCGAAGTCGGACTGTGGGCCCGCTACTTTGACGCAGTAGAAAAGGCTGTGCCGCAGCAGAAGATCGCACCAGATGAACTCAAGCTGCTCCGCGAGGGATCGGAGCCATTGCTCACCACAATCGACGCCGTTCACGCAGGACTCACGCTGTCTCGCGTGTTCCGCATGCTGTCAGAAGAGGCACCGCTCGGCGATCTGGTCAAGCAGCTATCGCAGGAGGATCCAACGCTGGCACCACCGCCTTGGCTCCGCGATCAATCGACGCCAATGCGCGCTGTTCTCAAGATCATTCACGACACCACCACGGATCAAGTGCGCAGCGGCAGACTGAACTTGTATCAGGTCTTGCAGCTCCTAACCGATGTACGCTCACGACGTGACGGAGCGCTGGAAAATTATACGTTCGAGCTGCAGGGACATACCTATCTGTTCAATGCGCGTGAGTTCCTCAATCTGCTCATGCGGAGCCGCAATCAGCTGGTGGTAAATTCGCTGTTTGAGCGTCGACAAGGCAAGCGGAGCGGCGAGACGTCGGAGCTAGAGCGACTGTCTCGTCGATTGGTCAAAAAGTGCCTGAAAAAATGCAATCGGATGTGCGATGCCGACTGCACGATTCCGGACATGAAGAAGTACTCCGATCTTCTGCGCAAGCAGCAGAACGGGGAACCAGTGACACCGAAGAGCAGCGAAGACAAGAGCAGCGAACGCCACAGCCGCCGAGTCCGGGGCCGCAGCGAACACGCGGAAGACAAAGTGGTGCTGTCTCCTCGCGTGGCGACCCTGGTGGGTGAGAAGGGCTCGCTCAGTGCTGCGTTTGCCGGTTCCTACAACAAGGCCAGCTTCGATCGCGAAATCCGCCCCGTGCTGACCAAGCTGGACAAAGCGCTCGAAGACACGCCTGAACTAACAGCAGAAGAGCGGGAGTTGCTTGTCCGCTATGTTGCAAATGAGGCGAAGAGCTATGCTCGTCGCTACTGCGATGCACTGCTGGCCCAGCACCGCAGCTATGTCTTTCCTGGTGGAGGCGTAAGCTCGACCCACGCAGAGCTAGTGGCCGCCGTACTACCGGGTGGCTCGCTGAGCAACCACCTAAAGCAGATATCCGACAACGCACAGCTCGGTGATCTCAGCTCGACGTATCTGCGCCCGCTTGGAGAGTGCATTGCGCTGTTTCACCCGCTCACCAGACTCATGACTCCGAGCAAAGAGGGAGGCTATCCAGGGCTCAAGCCCTACGCCGAAATTCTCGGCTCCATCGTCAAGGAGCTGGACAGCGGCAAGCCTCCCATTCCAGCAGAAGATGGCAAGGTGACTCCGCTTCCGGAGATGCTGTCTCCGCTGGGCAGAATTGCGCTGTTATCGCTGCAAGAAAACCCTGCTGCGGTTGACAAACAAGTGCAGCAGTTCTTGGATGCAAATGGACTGGCAGGTCCCCTGTCCGGCCCCTTCTATGCTCCAGTTCATCGCGTGGTTCGGCTTGGTCAAGGGGAGATCGAGCACAAGCTCGCGGAGTACTGGCAGAGCGCTCTGCGCCCTTCCGTCGAGCCGATGCTCGACAAGTTTCCGTTTAATCGAGGCGCTGAAGGTACTGTCGATCCAAAGGACATCGATCAGATCAAGCCCAATGACGGCGCGTTCTGGGTGGCATTCCGAAGCAAGTACGGACCCGTATGTTTGGAACGAGGTGGAGACTTTGTCGCCCGCCGATTTCCCCAAGGAGCGCTGTCCTTTCCCGACGGAATGCTCGCTCTGGTCAATCAGCTTGGCAAGGTGTCGCGAACGCTGTATGGCAAAGATGGATCACGGACTCCCCTCGATCTTCGCGTGCGTCCACTGCCGCTCAATGCTGTAGACGGAGAGATTCCTGGAACGCTTTCGTTTCTTTCAGCCGGCAAATCCGTCGTGTACGGAATCAACTCCGCTCCGACTCCGCGTCCGCTGCAAGTTTCCTGGTGGCAACCCGATGCGTCATCGGTCGGGCTGGAGTACAGCACCGCGGACTCAGGTCGAAAGCAGACGCAGTCCCTGGATGTCGGAGAGGTCAACTGGAGCTTTTTTCGTTTGCTGACACGAGGACAAACCAGTGAGCCACGCCTTGTGACCTGGACCCTGCCGGGCGATGGTGGACGGACTCCGCGTACCGTAAAGTTTGAGTTCGTCGAGGATCCGTGGGCCCCACTCAAGGTGCGGCGATAGTCAGAATGGAAAGGATTCCTTTGCTGCGCAAACGATTCACCTACTTTGCAGTTGGCTTTCTGTTAACCGCGATTCCCGGCTGTTTGCCCGGCTATCTGCGACTCGATGTCGTGGCGCCACAAGGTCTAAATGGCAGTACACCGCTCCACTTTCTGGTGCGGCAAGTAGAGACCAATCAGTATCGGACAGAGGCTTATGATTCCATCGCGATGCTGATTCCCAATCGCGACGCAAGCATCCTCCGCTCCAAGGTTCTGTATGCCAAAAACGGCAGCATCAAGGAACGCATGTGGATCAAGACGCCAGCCAAGGGTGCTGTGGCGGTCTACTTCCTGTTCACACAACCACAGGGACCATGGAAGATGCTGTTCGAACAACCGATTCCGTACACCGCCACTGTCGATCTAGATCCGCACAGCATCAAGCCACGCGGCCAGGGCGATATCTCTTCTTCTGAAAGACCGGGAGGTCTATGACCATGAGTGAATCCAAGCACAGCGCCCATGAGGAGGAGTCTCGACATTCGCAGCACTCTCCCGAACCGCGAGAGTCTTCCGAACCGGCTGAAAAAGCGAAGGAGCAAGCAGGAGTACGTCCGAAAAAGCCACAGCCCAATGTCATTGAAAACGTCCTGGAGTGGACCATCTTTTCGAGCCGCTGGATCCAAGCTCCGCTCTATGTCGGTCTGATCATGGGGTCAATTCTGTACACGTACAAGTTCCTCGTGGATCTGGTCCACTTGTGGAAAGACGTGAACCACATGACGGAAGAAGTCGTCATGCTGGGAGTCCTGAATCTGGTCGACATCACGATGGTCGCGAACCTCATCACGATGGTCGTCATCGGCGGCTACGCGAGCTTTGTCAGTCGGCTCCCAGTGGAAAAACATGAAGACAGACCCGACTGGCTTCAGAAAGTCGATGCGGGAACGCTCAAGATCAAGCTCGTCGGATCGCTGATCGGAATCTCCGGTATTCATCTGCTCAAGGCCTTTATCAACATCGAGCACCGGACGTACGATCAGATCAAGTGGCAGATCCTGATTCACTGCACCTTCCTTGCTTCCGCCTTGATGCTTGCGCTGACCGAACGAATCATGCATCCCCCGCACAAACACTAACAGGGAGTCTCACATGGGAGTTCAGTGCTGCATGGGTGCTTCGATGATGTGTAGCTTTGGGGCAGCGCCATCGACGCTGGTGGTCCTTCCCACCAACAAAGTGCTCGCTGGCACTCCGGCTGCAAACATCATGGACAACAAGCCGATTGTGAACATTCCACCGTTCGGAATGTGTATGTCCATGGCCAATCCGACTGTTGCTGCAGCAACCGCTGCAGCGCTAGGCGTGCTGACGCCTATGCCCTGTGTTCCGGTTACCACCGCCCCCTGGATCGTGGGATCACCGACCATCCTTCTTGGCAATATGCCGACGCTGGACAACAACTCCAAGCTGATGTGCAACTGGGGAGGAGTGATCCAGATCGTCGCGCCTGGTCAGTTCAAGGTGATGACCAAGTAACCGCCGTGCCGGTTGCCTGCGGAGTCACTTCTTCTGCAGAACGAACGGTCCCAAAGAGCAACCGGAAGGACAAGTCGGAGGACTCGCAGAACCCGCTGACTGACAGACCCGGACCGGAGAGCCGACACTCTCTGGGCAGTTCACCAGATACAGCGTCTCACGCCCCGGTTTTTCATCGAGTGCAACAGCCCCCTCTAGCTGCTGCCCCTTGCCCGCATCGAACAGAGTCACCGACTTGTCGTCTTGCGGCCACGCGACGTACAGCGTTCCAGCGGACTCGATTCCCAGCACGGCGATGTGGCCACGCCTTGGCAGGTCCACGATGAAGCGGACGCGATCACCCGGTGAAAAGCTGTCTCCGCTCAGCATCTCCGTCGAGCGCTCACCCGACTGACGAAAGACATGCAGCGCGGAACTTCCTTTCTCGCGGACACCGTCCATCTGAGGCAACTGCGAGGTCGGCTTCCCCCCGACCAGCATGATCATCGTTACAACGCCAACGGCTGCTGCCGGAATCAGCACCGCAAACAACCTGCGCAAAGAAAACCGGCTCACCACCGACGGGGATGGCTCCGCCAGTTTGCGATGAACCGCGGCGAGTACAGGTCGGGAATCAAGCTGGGGAAATGCGTCAAAACCGGCCTGACGCTCGGCCATTCGCTGGGGGCAGACCGGACAGTCTTTTAGGTGCGACTCAATGTGAGTCTTCGCCTCCCCTTGCAGCTCACCAGCGTGCAATCGATCCAGCGCGAGATCGGATGGACAGCTGCTTCCTCCCACGCGGAGCGATCCAAATGGTGATGCATCTGAAGGTTTCGGCAAGCTTTTTGGCGATTCCATGGGTTCCTCAGGACGCTCACTCTTGTCTCATTACCAGCTTAGACCCGCCGCATGGGGTCTTTCGGCAAGCCGTACAGACATTACTGCCCTTCTGTCCGCTTCTTCGCCCAAGACAGGAAGCGCTCGATCAAGTTTCCAACGGTGCGCTTGCTGACACCGAGCAGCTCTGCCGCCTCCTCGTGACTCATGCCGTCAAGGTAGACATAGACCGCCGCTTGTGCCTGCTGTTCGTCCGCTTCGCAAAGCAGTCGGCGCAGCAGCAATAGCTCTGCTGCAGAGGCCGAAGGTGGATCATCCTCCGCCGCCACGTTCTTGGCAAACAGCTCGCGTCGCCGCCCACGATCGCGAAGCTGGTTCAAACAATAGTTGGTCGTGATTTGATACAGCCAGGTGGACATACCACTGCGACCATCAAAGCTTGATATACCCCGCATGGCGCGAACAAAGACCTCCTGCATGGCTTCCTCTGCGTCTTCCTTGCGTCCCAAAAGACGGAACGCACGACGGAAGACCATCGGACCATGCAGTCGGAACAGCGCCCCTACGTCCTTTGCCGTAGCATCCGACACAACAAGCTAGCGTCACTTGTCAGGCCACGCACTGTCAAGTCAGCGAAAGCGCGTAGATTGTTCGTTTTGGTACTGATTCCACCGTGACTGTGGGAGCGTGCGCACCCAACAGAGAGTGAGCCCTACTCACGCATCGCAGCAGGGAGACTGAATCCGCGAGCGATCATGTCCTTGGCGAAGGTGGGTGCTCTGCCCGAAGGGACCAGCTCCCCCCGAATTCTCCCCGTTCCCGGCTCTTCTCCTCGATACTGGAACTCGAACAGTGGGCGCATCACATACTCACCGATTGGACCAAGTCCCTCTGCTTCGTAGATACCAACGACACGACGGCTCCCATCGCGCAGGCGATTCTGCTGCACCACGATATCGATGGCAGAGATGATCTGCGCCCGCAGTGGACCCACCGGAAGCTGAATGTCGCTCATCATGCACATTGTCTCCAGGCGGTGCAGCGCGTCGATGGCGTAGTTGGCATGCAAGGTAGTCATCGAGCCACCATGCCCCGTCGACAGCGCCTGGATCAGCTCCATCGCCTCCCCACCTCGAATCTCGCCGACCAGAATGCGATCAGGACGCATCCGCAACACCGCTTTCAGTAGATCGCGCATCGTCACTGCGCCGCGCCCCTGTCGATCTGGTGGTCGGGTTTCTAGGTGAACAACATGCTCTTTCTGGACCTGAAGCTCGCTCACGTCCTCCATCACGATGATCCGTTCCTGATCCGGAAAGAACGACGAAAGGACGTTGAGCAGGGTGGTCTTTCCCGACCCCGTTCCACCAGCAACAACCGTGTTGCGTTTGCAGTGTAGACATGCGCGCAAAAAATCGAGCGCTTCTGCCGTTGCACTTCCCCACTTGATGAGCTGATCAGGATGTACGCGCTCTTTTGAAAAACGCCGAATGCTCATCATGATGCCGCCGCGCGCAGCGGGAGGACCGACCACAGCGACGCGAGATCCATCCGGCAAGCGGGCCTCGAGCAGTGGATGCTCGTGGCTCATGTGCTTTCCCATGTACTGCGCGAGGTTCTGACAAAGTCCCTCCAAATCTTCCGATGATGGAAACCGCAGCTCGCTTTTTTGAAGCTGACCGCGCCGCTCAAAGTAGATGGTGTCCGGTCCGTTGATCAGAATCTCAGACACACTCGGATCGTCGAGAAGACTCTTCACCGGAAGCAGGAACAGACCAAGCGTCTCTTTGAATATCTGTTCAGGAATGTCCTTGTAATCTTCCGACATCTGCTACTCCTGCGCGCTGGGTTCAAGCTGCTCGATTTCGAGGAGCGCAGCTTTCACCTGCGCAACCGCAGCGCTGCTTGGCGAAGTCTCAAGATATTTTTCATAAGTCTGCTTTGCCAGCCGATGTTTGTCGCTGCGTGAGCTGCGCTGATAAAAGCGTGCCAGTTCGAGGAGGAACTTTCCCTCGTGCGGATTGAGACCCACAAGCATTCGCCACTGCCGCTCGGCAGCGGGTTCATCTCCAGTGCTCTCCAAGAGCGTGGCAAGGAGCTGTCGCGACTCCACATCGGCGGGATGACTGCTGATCCACAAGATGCAGCGCTGCACCGCAGTGGAATAATGCTGCGCACGAATTGATGTCACAACCGACAACTGAAACAAGCGCTTTTCATCAACTGCAGGAACCGCCCCTTGCGCCTGGAGCCGCTCTGCAAGCCGAACATATTGCCCTGCTCGAAGATAGTCGCCACTCTTGAGATAGCTCTCGGCCAGCTCGGTCAGGCTGCGCGGGCTGGTCGGACTGTGCAGCAACCGCTGCCGCATTTCAGCAACCGGATCCATCTCTGTCGCATGTTTGGTACAGGAAGCAAGCGGCAGAGCCAGTAGCAGAATTCCAAGCAGTGATTGACGCATGTCGAATTCCTTTATGGACCGAGAAGCCCTGCAGCACCACCCGACCCAACATTTCCAAGCGCAAGGAGAACCGGAGCCAAAAGCACAACCATCAGCGCCACGATCACGAGCATGATCGGCCCCAGCATTTTCAGGTTCGCGACGTCGATGTACGCGAGAGAATCGGCCAGGCGCTTCTGCCTCTGCACTTCGGCCTGAATTGCCAAAACGTCACGGAGCGGAATGCCCTTCTGTTCCGCCTGAATGCAGGCAGCGGTAAACGACAGAACCGCATCCGCAGGCACGCGCTTGGCCAAGTTCTCCATGGCAGATTGCCGACTGCGACCAAGCTCAAGCTGGTTTAGGAAAATCAGTAGTTCATCGCGAATCGGAAGCTTGCCGCTGCGAACAACGGTCTTGGACACCAGCAGCCGTATCGCCCCGACGAAGTCCATTCCCGACGCCATGCTCAGCACCAGCAGGTCGATGTACGTCGGCAAGGATCTCCCGACCGCTTCGATTCGCTCTTGTGCCATCGCCTGTACGCGTGCATAGGGCAGATACATTCCGATGGCCACCGCAACCGGAAACAAGAGCCACGTAAGCTGGGTTCCCACCGCGAAACCACAGATCAGGCCACCGAACAGACAGGCCCCCATCACTTCGCTCGGAACCAGTCCAAGGGGTTCATCGGCCTGTCGCAGCCACAGCTCTAGCTCTGCCCGCAACTTCGGCGCAGAGATCAGCACCGCATACCCCGCAAAGAAGCGAAAGACCTCCAAGACTGTGGCAAAGATGCCCGAGCTACGCAGCGCATCCAGCCGGTTGGCAGCCCGACGACCGCGAACCTCGAACTCGGGACAGCGAACGGAAAAGATCGTATCGATGGCAATCGCTATCGCGATGACCAGCAGCAAAAGACCCAGCGGAAGCATCAGGAATTGAAGTACCTTCATGATCACGCTGTCCTCACAAGTTCTTGGCGCTCAAGATGCTGCGTGCCCACACAATTGCGACGGCAGCGATGAGTCCTGAGATGACAAATGCAATCAGTCCTTCGGTGGTGTGGATGAGCGTCTCCCACGCCGAAGGGAGTCCCTCTTTGAGCGCGAGCACACACAGCGGATAGATGGCGAGCACCAAGTAGAACTGATTCTGCTGTCCCTTGGTCTTCGCTTGCAGATCGCGCTCAACTTTAGTGACTTCGCGGGTTGAGAGTGCAATGTCGCGCAGGGTCTGCGCAATGTTACCACCTGTGCGGCGACCCACGATAAGTGCCATCACCATGGATGTCACGAAGGGTTCACTGCACCGGTCTGCCATCTGCTGAAGCGCATCATCGAGTCTCACTCCCATCCGGTAGCTTGTCACCACCCGCCGCATCTCTTCGGAAATCGGCGGCTTCAGGTGTTGAGACACGAGCAGCAGCGCTTCTTCCAGATTCGGTGCAGCCTGCAGCGCATTCGCCATGAACTGGAGAGCAGGATCTATTTGCATCAAGAGATCGTGGCGACGCTTCTCAACCCGACTCTTGATCGACTGGAATGGAAAGAAGATTCCTGCCGCAAAGAAACCCATCGCCAGTAGCGGCACCTGCACAAAAAATACGGTGACGAAGATTCCGAGCAGCAGCGCAGACAGCGCGATGATGACGTGCTGCTTGACATACTCCTCTGCGGTCTGTCTTTCGAACAGATAGTCCGCTTGCTCGGTGTACCACAGCTTGTAGGAAGTCCATGCTTGCGCCCAAATCGATCCGTCGCTGCGCAGCCATCCTTCAAGCGCCACCAAACCAAAGCCCAGCGCCACAGCCATCACACACAAAGAGATGATCGTTGCCAGATCCATTAGGCTCCCTCACCGGGTGTCATGAGTCCCAACGTGTAGAACTGATGGATGAATGTCGGAACAAATCCCGTCGAACGGAATCGGCCTTGGATCTTGGCGTGCGGACCTTCGCCTGGCTCGGGCGGCTTGCGCTGAAAGACATACAGTGGATGCAGGTTGATCTCACCCCCATCGTTGATTCCAGTCACTTCGGATATCGCGGTCACTTTGCGTGCGCCATCGCCGAGCCGACTGGCCTGGACAATGACATGCACGGCGTTGGCTATCTGCGACCGGATCGCTTTGACCGGAAGCTCGACGTCCGCCATCAAGCACAGCGTCTCTAGGCGACTTACGGCCTCATGCGGATTGTTGGAGTGTAGGGTCGTGAGCGAACCATCATGTCCGGTATTCATCGCTTGCAGCATGTCGAGCGCTTCACCGCCACGACACTCACCCACGACGATGCGGTCGGGACGCATCCGCAGTGCATTTATCACCAGATCACGAATCGTGAACGCGCCCTTCCCTTCAAAGTTCGGGGGTCGCGTCTCCAGCCGAACCACATGTGGCTGCTGAAGCTGAAGCTCGGCAGAGTCTTCGATCGTGATGATTCGCTCGCTTGAGTCGATGTACGTCGACAAAGCGTTGAGCAGTGTGGTTTTTCCAGAGCCCGTGCCACCCGAGATGATGATGTTCTTGTGCGCACGTACCGAGCGAATCAGGAAGCGCTGCATCTCTGCGCTCATCGCACCGACTTCGACCAGCTTGTCCAGACTTAGCGGTTTCTTGGGAAACTTGCGGATTGTGATCGTCGGTCCGCGCAGTGCGAGCGGAGGAATGATGACGTTCACACGAGAGCCATCCTTGAGCCGGGCATCGACCAGCGGTTGGCTCTCATCGACGCGCCGACCAAGCGGCATGATGATGCGTTCAATGATCGATCGAAGTGCACCATCTGAACCGAAGCCCACCGGAACCTGTTCCAGCCGCCCCTTGCGTTCGACGTACACCGTTTGACGGTCGATGACCATGATCTCGCTGATGGTCTCATCGGCAAGCAGGTCCTCCAGTGCGCCCAGTCCTAGCGTCTCGGAGAGGAAGTCCGACTTGATCTCCTGACGGGTCACGCTCTTCGGCATCCGACTCGCGAAGTCGTCTAATAGTTCGTCGACCAGCTTGTCAACATGCGCGCGGAAGTGTTTGTCTTCCACATCTTCTGGTCGGATGGACGCCAGATCGAGAACCTCGAGAAGCCTGCGATGCATTGCTTCTCGAAGCGCCAGCACTTGCGGGTGTAGCTTGCGGCGAAGTTCCTTTTCCAGATTCTGCTCTGTGCCTTGCCTCGACACGATGCGTCGCTCCTTTTCGCTTCAACAGAGCGCGGGATCACTTTCCCGCCAGCTCTGCGTTGAGCGCTTTGGCCGCGGTCAGTCCGCCTTTGCGAAGGATTCCACCGACGACAATGCAGATCCCACACAGGATCAGCGCCAAGATGGCAGCTTCAGCCGCCGCAAAGCCACGGCTTTGCGAAAGGAATCCGACCAATCCCTTCCGTTGCCGCTTTCTCTTTGCTCTGCGCATCCTCTTCTTCCTTGCTTCTCTCGTAGAGACGCCGCCTAGAACAAGCCGAGCACGAAGTTTGCGTATCGGCCTGCATCACACAGCGCATCATAGACCCCAAACAGAATGATGCCGAGCGGAAGCGCGATGGCCATCGTCGAAGCGATGTAGCTGGTGACGCCGCCCATCGAGCCCGTCTCATCGCAAAGGAATGTCCGTATGCACTGACTTTCCCTTGGCATCATCTTGCCTGTTCCCCCATCAGATCGGATTTGCAACTGATGTGCCACGCCGTGCGGTCGAGGCTTCGGCATGGCAACAAAGGTTGGCGCGGTACTTGATGGGAAAGGGAGCTGGGAGCCCTGCCGATGAACCACAACATCAGCGATTCGATCGCCGCGTCCGTCTGTTCAGAAACACCCACATCTGGGCCGGATTTCGGAAGCGATGAACGCGGCGAGGTGGGAGCGGGAACCTATCTCATCTCACTGATGGTGGCACTGTGGTTTATGTTCTTTGCGCTCGATCTCGGAATCCGCAAAGGGGTGCAGCTCAACGTCGAGTACGCTGCGTACTGCGCCGCACGCGCAGCGGCTGTCCATCTGAATACCTATTCGGCAGGCAAGGTTAGCTGTGACACCGCAGCCGCAACCACAGCCGCCAAGCGCGCAGCAGCAGCTTGTCTTGCGGGCGTGGTCAGCAAGAGCGGCATTCCCAATCCAATGATCCGCGGCGAGATCACCCGGCTTGTCGACCGCGCTGAAAAGCAAGTGGCCGTACTTCTTAGCAATGGCTGCGCGGCCAACGTTGATTCGGTCACAGCAGAGGTTCGCTACACCCATCAGCTGCTCATTCCGCTGTCACCACTGAGCACTGGACCGTCGGTGATGATTGCACGAGCACAGCACTTGATCTACTGAGGCATCTGCGATGGCGCTCTCATTCTCGCTGTCCATCAGCATCAATGACACGGTCCGCAAGCAGACGCTGAACGGCTCCGTTCTGCACGTCGGTCGGGACCAGTCTTCGGACATCGTGATAAACGATCCGACCATCTCGCGACATCAGTTCACCATCGAGCTACATCCAGAGTCCGTTCACATCGAGATGAACCCTGCCAGTCCGAATGTGATGGTACGCAACGGACGACCGCAGATGGCGGGCGTGTTTCATTCAGGAGAGGTTTTCTACGTCGGTCCCTACCGATTCGAGCTTCTGGCTGTCGCAGATCTTCCTACTGCGCATCGGCACATCAACGAAGATCCCGCCGGGCCAATCGACATGTCGCAGCTTGATGAGGCAGACCGACTGGCCCCACGCTGGCGCTCTGTGGTGGAAACGGCAAACAAATCCTCGGACAACAGACCCGGAGAGCCGCAACCTTCCAGCGAGGGCGAAGCCCCCGTGCAGGAGTCCGAAGCGCCGCAGGTCTCTGCCGGCACAATGTTCGCGCTGCTGGTTTTTCTCGGCTTTTTGGGTGGTTACTTGACGTACGAGTTCTGGATGCCACCGGGACCCGCGATAAAGCCGCTGACTGTGCAGTTTACCGAGAAGGATCTGATGCGCGCAGTCCGTCCCATCGCTTGTCAGAGCCAGGAAGAGTGCCTGGAAAGAGCCAAGGATTCTCACCGCGTAGCGCAGGAGCTGATCCAGAGCAGCGCCCGCGATCTGGTAACGCTCTATAAGACTGCGAAACTGCTCCATCGCGCGCAGCTGGCACTCGGGAAAGACCCAGAGCGGATTCCCGGACTCAAAGCGCAGTACGAGCGGGCGAAGCTGGACCTGGAGACCGCGTTTGCTGACCATGTCTTCTTCTATCAGCGCGCGATGGCCGAAGGTCTGACCAAGGAACAGAAACAGCTGCTGCAAAACCTTCTGCCCATCTGCCGAGAAGACAGGCAGCCATTCTGTCTGGCAATGGAACAGGCCTACCTGCGCTTTCCCGACTAAAAAGAGGTTAGCGAACGGTCCGAAACGGACGATGCAGAGAACGCCTGCAGACGTTGCGCGGGCATGTGCGCCGACTAGCGCTTTTGAAGATCGATGTCGCGGAAGGGAACCTGGACCGGGCCCTTGGCTTTTTCCAAGACGACTGGTGCTTCCTTGGTGCGACGGTTGCGGCTTGAGTGGTGTCGTCGGTGAGGTCGCTCAGAAAACTGCACAATGGTCGGAGGTGGTTCATTGTCCACGCTCTCGGCAAGCAGATGTACGTTGGTCAGATACGAAAGGACGGCCCCAGTTGGCGGAAGCGTGAACGTCTTCTGCAGCCCCCCGGTTCCGAGCACTCGCTCACTTGCGAGGATCGCAATCTTGAGCTCTTCGCCCGGTTGTCCGTCGATTCGAAATGCTCCCGCACCGCGAGAGTTGAGTCTACCAACTTCGATTCCATTGGCGCGTACCGACTGGTTGGGAACTCCTTCCGCTGCAACCAAGACCACGTACGTCTCGCGATTGCGTCGCATGACGATGTCTTGAATCAGCGGACGGCGCACAGTTCCGGTAGCGGAGGGAACCGTCAGACTTTTGAGCGTCAGCTTGATCGGCCCCGATTCGTCGAGCAGCGCAATCCCATCGGGCAGCGTATCAACAGAAATGGTCGCCTCCGATCCCTCTAGGCCGTCCAGCAAAAAGCGAACGATTCCCGCAGAGTCGGAGAACGCAGAAGCACCGCTCTCCGGATTCGAGATCTTCACATTCGGAATCGGTACACCTGCGGCAGTGTGGCAGCGAACCTCGATGCCATAGCTCTGGCTACCAAGGTCGTTGTGACCAGGAAATGCGTGGCAACCGGCGAACCCCAACGCGCCGCACGCGAAAACAGAGGCCGCCAGTCGGCTTGTCCCTCTCATTTGCTGGCCTCCTTATCGGAAGCAGCCTGCTGCCGCGTCAAGATGGTCAGCGCTTCGAGCGTCGCGTTGTCGCAAGCTTCCTGAACGTAGCGCCGCAGAAGCTCCTGGGCACGAACGCCGCGACCCTTGTCGAAAGCAATGGCGATGTCCAGAAGCAGCTGATCTCGTTCGAGTGAAGAGATCGTCTGACTGCTATTGCGCGCACAGCTGCTCACAGAGGCGACCTGCTTGTCCGCGGCCTTGCTTACAGCCACTCCTTTTAGGACTCCTTGCGCCGGAACCGTCGCAGCGCCGGACCCAAGGAGGGCTGTTTGCAGCGGCCTGCGTTCTTTGCGAAGCGTCTGGTATCCAGCGAAGCCAAGTGCCCCCAATCCGAGCAGCGCAAACAGACCGATAAGCAGCCAGCTACTTCCGCGCGGCGATTTGGGCGTGGGGTGTGACGTTCCATCCACCGGGGTCCGCTCGGTATCCGGCTCAACCCTGACCTCTGGCTTCTTCTGCGTTGAAGTCTTCGGCGTGGGTGGACTCTCTTTCGGCTGCACTCTCTCCGCTGCGGGCTTCATCACGCCGCCGGCAGCCGGGTCCAATCGCAGCTCTTGAAGCCCGGGCGGCGGACGCCGATTCCGAACCGCAGCCGAAAGCGTCACTCCAGGTGCAACCACCGGTGCACTCCCAGACGAGCTCGGCGAAGCGCCATCCAGCGCAGGATCAGGAACCAGATGTATCGCACGATTCTGGGTTGCACTCACCCCAGGAAGAGGAGGTGGCTCCAAGTCGTCCGGTGCACCACCATCCCCCCCTGGGCGCGCTGGCGGTGTCAGAAACTGGACCGTGCGCGCTTGATCGTCAAAAGACTCACCAGGGGCGGAAGCACGAGTCAGGCGCTCCTTCAACTGCGCGGCACCGCGCGTCATGATGGTTGTGGAGTTTTCGCCAAACAAGGGCTGTTGGGAACGCTGTTCCGCCATGGATTCCGTCTCTCTCCCCTGTATCCAGCAAGAACCGTACAAGCGAGACAGAGAGTTTCTGGGAGCGAGATCCAATCTGTGGGACGTTCGACCAAGCTGTTTTGCGCGCACTTTTGTGCGCGCATTTGTGCGCGCAAATTGGCGGCCTCCTCTTGCCAGCTTTTGACAGGAATCGCGCTGTTCCCAAGGCATGTCAGTTGCACCCTCTGGGAGTGGATTCATCTGCCCACAGTCGAGGTACTCGATATGCGGAATCGTCGCATGTGTGGCCTTCACAGCGCCTTCCGAGATCCCGAAACCGGGTCGATTTCGGTCATGACCGTGATCGCGCTGGGCATCATTGCGGGAGCATTCCTTTACGTGGCCGTGATCGGGGGCCGGGTCAATGAAACCCTCCGAATCCGCACGGCTGCTGATGGTGCTGCGCTCGCTGCTGCGACCACCAAAGCAAGAGCCCTGAACTACGCCTCGTTTCTCCTCGTCGCGGAATCGGTTCTCATGCCACTCAGCGATGTCGCGAAAAACATCGCATCCGTTCAAAACGCAAATCAGGAGTTTGCGGCCTGTGCATCCATGCTTCTCGTCAAAGGCATGGAGAATCAGAGTCAGGCCTGCATCGATCACGTGATAAACACCGCCATCGCATCACATCAGGAATCTCTCGTCATCGACGACATCCTTAGCGCCTTGTCCAAAACTGCCGAAGGCATCGACACGATGGGAGCCACGTGGGCAGAGTCGGTCGCAGTAAAAACCGCAGAGCATGCTTCGTATCAGAACGGCTCGCGCAGAGTCGATATTGCCGATGTCTATCCCAAGGTGACCGGAGATCCGCTCTGCGCACGACTTGGGATCGACATGGTGAGTGCATCGACGCCGTCTGGTCCCGATGCCCGCAAGGCTTGCAGCACAGAAAACGCGTGGGAGCTTGCATATGTGGCCATGTCGCAAGATCTAACGCTGGCTGGATTGGATGCGTGGTCCTGGCAGGTTGCCACTGGCCAAACCTCGTGCGCCAAAGTCGCGAGTCCCGCCAAAGATCTGTGCCAACTGCTCGAACGATATCCGGATCTGCTGACTGCAAACGGCCCCACCAAGCCCTTGCAGCAGAAGTTTTCTGTCGCAGAGCTGCAAAACTACTTTAAGACGCGGAAAGCCTACGCAGATCGAATCAAGGCCGAGATTCCACCTGCGCTTTTGCAAGGCCCCGGTCCGCAGCAGAGCTGCAACCAAGCAACCAGGGTTCCGCAGCTGTCTGCGGATTGGCAGAGCCACAGCCGGTCGATAGCACTGACCATGATGAGCGATCCCAGTGACCGTCGCTTCATTCCTGGTCTGGAATCGCTTCGTCAGGGCCGAAAAGGCAGCATTCCGACGGGAAGCCCTCTCGGGATTGCCTGCGCAGAGCATTACCCAACCGACACCAGCAAGACGACGAGTCTGTGGGCGATGGGATGGCGGGCCCGCCTGGTTCCCTGCAACTTCACACAGCAGAGCAATGTCGACTTGGTGCTTGCATGCGGCGGTCGCGGATCGATTCTGGGAGATCAGTTTCAACGCGAGATCGATTTGGGAATCGCCAAAGATTGGCTCCAATAAGAGGATTTTTTCATGAGTAAATATGATCTCATTCGACGCTGGATGTGGTCAGCGAAGCGACAGCCGAAGCGAAATGCGGAACGCGGAGCCGCCTATGCCGAGCTGCTGCTTCTCACCGTTCCGCTCTGTCTGCTGTCGATGGTGATAAGCAGCAAGCTCGCGATGACCAGCCAGACCAAAGTGCGGGCCCAGATCAGCTCATCACTAAGCGCTCAGCGTGGCGCCATGACCGCCTGCGGAAGCAGTGGGAACCTATCTCCCCCTTGGATGAATCAAATGCCGGGGCAGCCAGGTGGGCCGAAGGTGAATGGAGGCGTCCCCAACATTCCGTCGCTGCTTGCGCGGATCAGCTCGGCTGGTGCGCTGGTCAGTGATCTGAGAGTCGGAATGAGTGGACTGCGGAACTCAATCGAGGCAAATCAGACCGAGTTCCCCGCTGACATCCTTTCCCAGTCGCAGCTTACCGCGACCAACTGGTCCAGCTCTTCGACGACGCTGAGCCCGGACTCCTATCACTTCAAGCCACTGGCTGACAAGATCATGCCCGAGCCAGTTCCAGAGCTTCGCGCCAGCTCGACTTTTGTCTGCAATGAAGCAGACTTGGCGGCCATGCAAAATGCGGGGAAGCTTGGGAAGCTCACCCCAGAGGAAATGCTCCGACTCCAGCTAACGGCCTGGGCTTTCGCGGAAGCCCAGAAGTTCTACTAAGATGCGGCGCGTCTTCGGATTCCGATCGCTTACAGCGTGGGCGTACGCAGCGGCGCTGTGCAGTGCGCAGCCCGCACACGCAGAGATCCGCAACCTCTTTCAGTTTCTCCAAAACGGTCTGGGCGAGGCCCCGCAGACCGTTTCCGAAAGTGCCCAGCGCAAGCTGCTGCTCAATGGCTTTCCGCTACATATGCGAATTGGCCGCTCACAAGACGTTCCAGGCAACGTCGCTGAGCACTTCGCCCAGAGCTGTTCGCGGTCTGCAGGAAGTGGGTCGAGCATTCCGCCGCCGATCCACCGCCAGCAAGGACGTGACTACGCTCTGGTGATTGGCGCGCAAGGGAATGCTGCGGAGCTGTGGCAGAAAATGCGGGATACCAAGCAGCACTACATCTTCTTGGCCCCGCTTTGTATGGCGTACGCCCAGCGCTCCGATGATGCAACCGACTACATGGCGGTCTGGAGCGATGCCCCCTTGCCACCACAGGTCCTAAGTCCGAGCCCAGGCCACGATGCACCAGGGACGGATGCGGTTGGAGTCCCACGACCTATGGGCTCCACTCGACTGTTCAGCCTTGTCGAGCCCGCAGCTGGCTACGTCATTGTTTCGTATTCGGTCTCAGTGCCTTCCGATGTAGCGCTTCGTGAAACGGTCAGCCAGCTTGGCCAGTCTGGATTCACCATCGATGGCCACTTTGGAAGTGCAGCCCGCGATCACGGAAAGATGATGATTCGCATGGAGCGCAGCGGACAAGATGTCCTGATTAGTACGCAGCCGCTCCTGTCTAAAGGGGATGGTTCCCAAGTGATGTATCTGGTGCGCGTTCGATAAGGGGTCTCCCAAGACGGCACGCTTCTTGAAATGGGATTCTGTTCGAACCGCAAGAGACGCGGGGGAACCCGAAGGAGGTAATACCATGGAAGCCATCACTCGTTTCGTTCGTGATGAAGAAGGATTCACTGGCGCTGAGAAGGCAATCTTCACCCTGATCGCAGTTGGTGTGATCCTGGTGATCGGCAAGATCATCTACGACGGAACCAAGATGGGCGCGAACACCGCTGCCAGCCAGATGCAGCAGAACACCGCTCCCAACATGGCGTGGTAATCGCGCCTTAGAAACATAGGCCTTTCGTCCCATGAGCACAGAAGAAGCCGCAAAAGAGCAGAGCAAACCTGTCATTCGTCTTGGACTTGCCATTCTCTGCGGAGTAGTGGCTGCGGGGCTCCTCTACCTGCGAACCCAGCAGCTTCTGATTGAGCGATCAGGAGGCGATCGGATCGCGGTCCTGATTGCCAAGGAAGAGCTCAAAGCGGGCGATCGCGTCAGCGGTGAAAAGCTCGGAATGCAGGAAGTTCCGAACGCCTATCTGCACCTCAACGCGATTCGTTTGGCAGACCAAGACAAGATCGTGGGACGGAAGGTCTATCGTCGCATCAAACAGAATCAGCCGCTTCTTTGGGCCGAGTTTGAACCTCCGGAGCGCGAACGCGCGAACGAGACGCTGGCCAAAGGAATGCGGCTGACTCCCATTGTGGTTGGCGAGCAGCTATCCAAGTCTCGATTCCTTTCACCGGGCGATTTCATTGACGTTTTGGTGCACTTCAACCTCGGTTCCGATCGAGGCAGTGTCACCATGACTTTGCTTCAGCATGTTCAAGTTCTTGAGATCATCAACACAGTCGCGATGGTGGCACTTACGCCAGAACAGCTCGAGCAGCTGGTCTTTGCGCGCTCGCACGGAACGCTGACCTTCGCGGTTCGCAACCGTGAAGACATTGAAAAGCACGAGCTTCCATCGTCGACATTTGTAACCATTCTGGGCAAGTTTGCACCGGTTCCAGTTCCCACTTTGGTAGGTCAAGGCGATCAGAATGCGACCGGACCTGCAGGTGCAATTCCTGCCGCGAGCCGACAAGTCGCAGGTGACAGCAGCAAGCTGAGCACTTCGCCCGCCGGAGTCGATCCAAACAAGGGTCGCCCTGAGCGGCGAGATCGGAACCAGTAACATGGCCGCACTGCGTGCTGGACTCGGAATCCTCTTTCTTGCATTCCTTTGTGCTTCGCACGCCGCTTTTGCGCAGACCTCTGATGCCAAGGTCGAAGAGTTTACGATGGTGGTTGGCGAGGAGCTGGCCTTCCAGGGGATGCAAGAGTTTGCCATTGAAAACCAGCAAGTCCTCGCCGCCAGCATTCAGCGAGATGGCAAAGGAGTGCTCGTGAAAGCGCTCCGTCCTGGCAGCAGCAAGGTGCTATTCCGGCTTGATTCCGGGGGCCGTCAAACGCGCGTAGTCGAGATCGTGATCGGAATCCGTGATCCCAAGTTTGTCGTTGGTGAACTAGAGGTTCTGCTACGTCCGTACCCAGACGTCAAGGTCCGAGCGAGTCGCATGCAGGTCATCGCCGAAGGCCAGGTCAAAAATGATCAAGAGCTTCGCGCCGTGCGTGATCTCTTTCGTCGTTATGAAGGCCAAGTCACGGAGCTGCTCACCATTTCGCAAGCACCGTCGGCTCGTCCCGTGATGATTCGGCTCGACATGCACTTTGTTTCTGTAAGACGACGATTTACGCATCGGCTCGGTGTTCGTTATCCCGCAGGAATTACCGGATCAGACATCTTCAAGTTGACGGTTGAAGCGGTCACCCTGGGCACGGATGCACTGACGCAGTCGAGTGTGATTCCCAACCTCCTCCCAGGACTCGATTTTAGCGAAGCGAACGGCTACATTCGGATCAAGCGGATCGACACCCTGATCACCGAAAACGGAGTCAAAGCCGTCTATCGCGAAGGCAGCGAGCTTCCGATCCGACTCAACGCGGCACTCGGTGCAGGCACGCTGGAAAAAATGTTTTTCGGAGCCGAGCTTACGGTCACACCAAGGCTCGCACCAAGCGGTGATGTTGTCCTGCTGGAGGTCCACGCGGACATCAGTCAGAAAGACAACGCAGTGACGCAAGATGGAATTCCTGGCAAGACACTGTCGCAGGTCAAGACCAGCGTACACGTTCCGGTTGGTCAGTCGATGATGCTCGCCGGCATCGATTTCCAGTCGGCAGGGCAGACGCGGACCGGACTCCCTTGGCTCAGTCGCATTCCCATCCTCGGCTTCCTGTTCGGTTCCAATGCCAAGGATTCCGAAGGCGCGTACAGTGTTCTTTACATCACGCCAAGCGTCATCGAAAAGAGCTCACCGGAAGCCCAGCAGCAGATCGAACGCGCACTGAGAGCTTTCGAGAAGCCGTCCATGGTCCCCATCTCACGAGAGTTTTGACGCAGTCAAGCCACGGGGAGGGCTCACGCATGAATCCACTCGTACTCACTTCGGCCCCCGCTGAAACCCCCATCCGCTATCTGCTGCTCATTGCCTTGATCATGGCCACGGTCATTGATCTGAAGCGGCGGCGCATTCCCAACTTGATCACGTTTCCGACCGCGCTGCTGGCGTTTGTCCTGCATGGTGTATACGGTGGAGCCAGTACCTTTGCTTCTAGTTTCCTCGCGTTTCTGATGTGGTTTTTCCTCGGTTTTTTGTTCTATCGAACCGTGGCAGGAAAGGAAATTGGCGCTGGAGACATCAAGCTGGTCATGGCGATCTCCGCCTGCGTCGGTTTCTTGCCAGCGGCCTACATGACGTTCATCAGCCTGGTGCTCGCAATCGCGTTTCTGTTTTTGCGCTGGATTGTTCAAGGCACCGCGCAGGCAAACTTTTCTTTGCTGTACCGCTGGGCGGCAGCAACTGCGACACCGGGAATGGAAAAAGTCCACTTCCGTCCAGTTGGGATGGAAGACAAGACACCGCACGCGCCGTTCCTGCTCGCCTCAGCACTGCTGTCGTACTGGCTGTACCAGCGCGGACTCATCATCAACTAGAACTAGGCACAGTCTATCAACCGCCCTTTGGGCCGCGCTGTGCGTACTAGGCTTCGGTCTTCACGGCTCCGCGCTTTCGACGAACTTTGGGAACGAAGATCTCTTCGCGCTGGATCATGCGGTTGAGCTGGTCTCGGCTGATTTCTAGCGCCACCGCAGCCTTGGTGACATCTCCGCCACACTCAATCAGCACTTCCGTGGCGCGCTCCTTGGTCGGCAAAGGTCGAGCCTGGACTCGTGGCTGCTTGATCTGAATCTGAACGGGAGAAGAGGCTGAGCCGAGTTCCAGGTCATCGGGAACCATCGGCAGCGGCTGCGTCGGACGCTTGGCCTGCACCGTCTTGCTCAGGTCCGAACTTGGGACAGGAGGAGGAGCCGGTGTCGGAGGCGCAACCTCTGCTGGCTTCGGCTTGGACCCAGCGAGCCGGATCGCGTGTGAGCTGCTCTGATCACCAGGAAGTCTGCGCGCAAATCCATGCTCAGGAAGCAGGATCACATCATCTGGACTTTCGTTCATCGCGATGCCAAGCAGGAACGCCACTTCCGATACGTTGGTCATGTAGTTGTGGCGAACCAACTGATCCAGGAGCGCTGGGTGAATCTGTGGGAGTCCGTTGCGAAAGAACCGATTGATGCTCTGGTCATCACGCGCCGCTTGCTGACGCAGGATGTGGTTGATAAGCAGAGGGATGTCTTCGCGGCGCTGGTTTAGCGTGGGAATCCTCACCTCGCGCTGAAAGCGACGCCGCAGCTCGTGACGCATCTGCTGCGCGCGATTGGTGGCGCCAACCAGACGAAAATCCGACCGCAGACAGCGATTCTCTTCCCCCAAGCGAAAGTACTCGCCCCCACGCTCTGTGACCCGCAAAAACATCGGCTGAACTTCTTCGGGCATGTCGCCAATCTCGTCCAAAAAGAGAGTCGAGTTGTTGGCCGATCCGATGAGGCCGACCCGCTCTTCCATGCCTGGGTTGGGAAAGTTGCGACGATTCCCAAACAGCACGGCAGAAGCCAAGCTCGGTGCAATCGCCGCAATGTTGTCGGCCACGAGTCGATGCTCAGCTCGAGCGGACATCCGGTGGATCGCTTGCGCTGCGAGTTCCTTGCCACAGCCACTTTCACCCGTGATGAGCACATGGAAGTTGCTCTGCGCACAGCTGGCGAGCTGCTCTCGCAGCTTCCACATCGCCGGGCTCTCTCCGATCATCCCGTCCACATCCGGCTTTCCAAAGCTGCGCGCACGTTCCTTGGGATACATCCGCAGCGGTGAAAGCTCTGTCTGTCTACGAACACACAAAAGCAGAATCTGGCTGCGCAAGTAGATCGTATCCCCTGGTCGCACCAGCGCTTCGGTCACCGGCATCCGGTTGACAAACATGGGACACTTGCCAATGTTCATCACCTTCAGGCCATCAGGCCGGGGATGGATCGCAAGCTGCCGACGAGAAATTGCCTCGCCCAGGACCTCTGATGCCCCTTCGTCGGGATCTTGCCGGTCCAGCGACCCTTGCGGTCGCTGCCGATGAAAGGACAGCGGCTGGGCACTGTACACATCCCCAGCACTCAAAGGCGCTCGCCCGAGTACCCAAACCGGAACCTCAGGAAGCAGGAGTCCCACTTCCGATGTCCGGTGTGGCTCGCGCTGGGACCACAGAATGACCAGTGCGAATACGTCCCGAAACGCCGGCGTGGGAGGATCGTCGATCGTCTCCGTCAAGGTGATCGCGGAAGGGTTCTGGTTCGCATTGTCCTCGGTCATCGAGTCCTCCCAACACACAAGCGCAGGATCCTTGCAAGGCACCCGCCAGCGAAGCGACGCTCGATTCGGAAGGCCAATAGGAGCGATACAATCGATCTCAGACTTCTCTTAAGCGATCATGCAGTGCCCAGTTTGTCGACGACAGACGTGGACTCTGTTTGATGTGATTCCATGATATCACGGTCCCTCTTCAGTTCCGTCCATCCAAATGGGAGGAAGCTGCGATTCGCAGTGACCCAGCTCTCCAACTGTACCAATCGGGAATGGCAGGTGTACCAAATGGACCATGCGCATTCCTTTGTCCAAGGGAAAGCGAGGGAGCGCATGATCACCGGCAGGTGTACCGTCCGGTACTCGCCCCGTTACTTCGAAGGCTCGATGTAGCGGGCGGTCTGACTCGTGGTGGGACGGTTCAATGTGATCTCGAAGGGACTGGCACGCATTCCAGATAGCGAGGTGACATCCTTTATGGCTGTCCTTCCACCAGCAAAATCGACAATGATGTTCTCGGATTCCGGAACGTGCAGGATGGTGATCCCCGGGTTCACATATTCTGGGAGCACCACCAACTGACAACCCGTTCGACAGGTCGCCGGGGCACCCGCGTCATCTTTGCACGCCACCGTGTCCCGGCAGATATCCTGGCAACTTTTCAACGTACACAGCCTCGAATTGATGACATACTTGCTCTTGGCAATCCACTGATCATTCGGCTCCAGATTCCAACCTCGCACGACGAAGCGGAAGTCACTTTCCCCATAGTGTCCGCGTTCCTGGCGCAGTACATCGGAAATGATCGGACCCTGGGCACTACAGCGCTCCTGACTCGATGAAGGAGTGTTCGGTACCATGAGTCCAAGCTCGACATCTGCCACAACGCTCGATGGCTCGCTGGGGAGGGACGATCCAAATCCCACCACGCAGCCCTGGGAATCCCGAGCCACTGCCGCAAACATCGCCTCTTTGGGTTTTTCGTACGCTCCCTGCAAGTTGACGGTCAGCGTCATCGACGTGCTACCGGACTTTACATCCGCAGTGATGTGCTCAGTCGGAAGCGCAGACTTTTGGCCTGCTACCTCGGGCAGATACGCAGCGACTTCGAGTTTCTGCGATGCGGAAGGAATTTGCGAAACCAGCAGCCGATATTCCGGCAGGCTGCAGCCGCCAAGGATGGCACCTACTGAGAAGATGGCAAGAGTGCCGACTGTCAGATCTTCAAACGGGCGGAAGGCTGATTTTTTGGCGGGCATGGTCTCTCCCAGTCGTCTTTCTGGCCGTGTTACGGTGTCCGCAGCTGCTCTGCAAAGCTTGATGCCTGGGTGCCGTCGGAACGAGCTACGGTGGCGGTCAACGGCATGCCCAGTAGCTCCTTGAAGGAGTAGTTCCGGATGATCGGATTCAAAGGAGGTGGAGGCGCAAACACCTCGATTACGTCTTCCTGTCCCTGATCCGGAATGATGACGGAAAGCAGACTGGGCCCAATGTACTCCACGTTGCCTTTGATCCAGCACCCAGTCTGGCATTTTCCCGGACCAACGCCCGTCATTGAACAGGTTACACTTTCAGGGCAACGCATGGCGCATGCGCCTGCGCAGCGTTTCTCATCAAGCTGAAGCTGACTCTTGATCGTCACCTTGTCCGTTTTCGAAAATCCCCAGCCGGACAAAAGAAGGTGATAGCCCGTGTTCGGAAAGTAACCGACCTCTTCCCGTTCTACATCCACAGCAACCGGCGCGACCTTTCGACAGAGCTGATCTGCTCCTTTGGGATACCGAACCGGAACCAGAGAAAGCTCCACATCCGCGACCACGGAAGACGGAATCTGCGGCACGCTGTTGATGCTGCCAGTAATACAGCCTGCGGCATCGCGTGAGATCACCCCGAACACCGCCCGATCAGGACTGTCGAAGCCGTTCTTCAGGTTGATCGAGATGGTCCTGCTTGCTGTCCCTGCCGCAAAGGTCGAGTTCACCTGCGTCACCGGCTGATTGCTGCTCCCAGGCAAGTAGACCAAAACATCCACCTCTGTGGAGTTCTTCGGAATGTTTCCGACCATCAGCTTGTACTCTGGGAGAGAGCAGGCCGACCCCAAAAGGGCAAGCAGCAAGAGCGCCCACTTCCTTTGCGTGCGCGGCTTCCGGAATGGTCTTTCCGGATGAACAACCTGGTGCGGTTGCGAGCAAGGTAGGTTGTACGTAGGCCCCATGTCGGTGCCGATTTTTGCTGTCTGCACGCTCCCGTTCCTCCGCCCCAAGCGGCCCCACCCCAGTCGCGCTCGCCGAGCGCAGGGCGAAGGCCAGTACAGCTTCAGTTTAACATGCGCGCAGAGTGCGAGAATCGGCGTGTGAGAACAAACCAGGACTACTGCGGGGGAAGCCAGCTCATCGACTTGTCGCAGTTGGCCTGGGCCGATTCGATGGTCTTGTACTTGTCGCCCATGTAGTACCAGTTGGTCTGCTTGCTACCGTCGCCCAGCGTCCCTTGGCAGCCGCCCCACATGCCCTCTACCGGACATGTCTCGCCCTTGGTGAACACACCGCCCACGCTGGTTCCGCCAAGCGTCGCGCACAGCGCTTCTTGCGTCACCCAGGTTGGACTAATCGAGCCGCGCCAGTCCGTACACTGCGGCGTCTTTTCCCGCATGTCACAGCGAGCATTGCCACCACCGCAGGCCACCATTGTCGAAAGCCCCAGAAACAAACCCATCACTTTTAGCGTCTGCAGCCACATCCCGAAGAACTCCTTTTGATATCGAGAAACGCCGCGCTGTCCACGCGGCCAAACAGACATCATAGTGGGGCCCGCCCAGAACACAGCCGACGGACGCGCAGGTATGTGGAAGTGCTGGGATTGTTGCGCCTAGGGAGAAGCGGCACGCCGCCGGTAGTCGCGCGGTGTCTCCCCGACGAAGGCCGAAAACGCATGGCTAAACGCGCTCGAGCTTTCAAAACCGACCGACAGGCCGACCATCGTGATCGATTCCGCGGGATCGCTGAGTCGCTCCATCGCAGAGAGCATTCTGGCCGCGTGCAGGTAGTCGTGCGGTCCGAGCCCAAGCTCGCTTGCAAAACGCCGCCGCACCGACCGCTCCGACAGCGCTGCCGCCTTGGCGATGTCCGCGACGCCAATCGGCTCGCTCAAGTGCTCGCGGACAAACCGTGTCGCCCGCCGAAGCTCATCTGACGTGGCAGTCGGCAGCCGAAAAGGAAGCGACGCGCGCTGACACACTTCCAGCGCAAGCAGAGCCAGCGTCTCAAAATAGGGCCGCAAGATCGGATCGCTCGACGCGCTCAGGTGGTTCCAGCGCATCGCCGATAGAAGTAGCTCACGCAGAAGGGGACTCACCGTAAACACCCGGCACTCCCAATCGACCGGCGGAACCCAGTCCTCAGCGAGATAGACCGTACGCAGCGACACCCGCCGCTCGCAGCGAATCCGGTGCGCAGTACCCGCCGACAGAAACGCTGCCCGCCGAGGCGGAAGCATCCAGCTCGCGCGCTCGACTTCCAGGTGCATCACCCCTGCGACCGCGTACAGAATCTGGTGCTTGTTGTGCTGGTGCCACTCCGACACAAGCGGAGGAAGCTCGTCGGAAAGTCCAAAGGCACCGACCGCCACCTGATCGACATCAATCACAGACACGCGGCCAGCATACCTTTGGCCTTGTC
>CAYTGC010000035.1:0-28964 GCA_964437195.1 uncultured Myxococcales bacterium
CGTACTTCGGTGACGGCGCTTTGCGGCAAGGCATGCTCAATGGCGGCATAGCGGACGTGCGGCAGCGCCTGTGTCTTTTGTCCGTCGAGCTGTGGCACCCGCGTCGCTTCGTCCCAGGGATCGCTTGTCGGCGCAGACTCGGGCTTCTCACTTATCGCTGGAATCGGGGCTGGCGGGGTCGCTGGAATCGCGTCCGGCGGAGGCGGCAGTGCGGTCAGACTCTCAATCGGTTCCGGGGACGCGAGAAGCAGGCCAAAGGCGCTGGCCGCGTGCTCGGCTTCGTAGAGCGTCGGCTCTTCCAGCAGAGAACGCCGCGACGAGTCGGCTTTTTCTTCGCGCGGCCTGTGCATGGGACGGACTGTAGCGCAGCCCTCCCTGGGTGCTCGCAGAAAAACGGAGTGAGCGTGGCACTCGGTGCTCGCGCGGCACACATCGGGACCATGCTGGGAAAGCGAAAAAACTTGGCTCTTTAGCGAGCCTAGGAGCCGTGATAGCCTAACCCTTGGTGTCAAAGCGTCCGCCGCTCCTCGGCTATAACCACAATGTTCGTCACGCTGGACGGCTGTTTCACGTTCAGACGGAGGACTCAGGTCCGGCGCGTCCGGTCCTGACCACTCACCTGTTCATTGAGGGTACGATTCTCTCCTCGCAGAGGACGCCGTACTCGCTGGATGAGCCGGAGACGGTGACCCAGAAGCGGATGCAAGAGCAGCACAAAGGAATGCTCAAGCGTCTGCGCGATGGACTGTTTGACAACCTGCCGGAAGTTCAGCGCTTCCCGGTCCAAAAGAGCGATGCGCATGGCAGCGCTCCGACGGCAAAAGCGGCAGCGGGGGACACCCAGAAGATCGGGGCCCCCAAGCCAACCGGCGACGCTGCGGCAGCCAAACCAGATGGCTCGTCCCCGATCATTTCTCCGGTTCCGCCACCACCGACTGGGCCCGGGGTGAGCACGTCGACGCTGGCCGAGCGCCTGAAGAAGATCAATGCCGGATCGGGCACGGTTCCGGCACCCAGCGAGAGCAAAGTCATTGTTTCGCCTGAAGCAGCGCCGGACGACGCAGTTGTCGAGATCGAAGCGGCTGCTGACGACGATGAGCCGGCCCTGTCGTTCGAGGCTGAAGCTGACGACGATATGCTGAGCGAGAACACGCCGCTGCCGAAAGCCCGGCCTCTGGCGTCTCTCGATCAGGAGGATCAGACGGCTCAGTTTGGGGCAAATCAGATTCCGGTGGTGCAGCCTCCTGCTGCGAAGGCGCCGGCGGTGCTTACCTCGATTCCGCCAGTCCAGCGGTCGATTCCGTCCTATACCATTCCGCCGGAGCTGTTCAAGCCGCGGCCAACCGCCGAGGGTGTCACGCTGCGTCGCTCGCCACCTGTGCCGATCACTCGCACGGTCGCCGATCCGATCCGTACCACCATCGTCAGGGGTCGTCCGACGCGCCCTGCGCCGCTTGCGCCCACGCTCAAGCCGGGCCAGTCCCTCGCGGATGGCCCACTTGATGTCGAGATTCTCAGCTACCTGTCACGAATCAGCCAATAGTCTCGCCGTCGATATCGGATCTACTTGGCGACGCTGAGCACGAAATTGTCGATCGCGATTCGCGAGTTGTCGTCCTTGCGACCGTCGGTAAATGAGATCACTCCCCATGCATCGATCTTGCCCTCGGGAAGCACGCTCGGACTTCTTGGCGCACTGGCCGATAGCTGACCAAGCTCTGGATGGATGCCTGGCATGGCCTCCCAGATCGGGGCCGACACGCTTATCGTCGCTTTGGCATCGGCATCGTTGAACCCTGCGCCGCCGACCTTTGCTGCTGATGTCGCGCTGAGATACCAGGTACCGGCAATCCGCAGCGCCGCAAAGACGGAATTGTCAGGATTTCCATTGCTTACGCGGAAGCTTACGCTGACCAAGTTCTGTTTGGTCAGCGTGAGCGCACTGAGCGCTGGGACGCTTGCTGCGGTGAGCCACGCACTCTGTGGGGTCGCCAGGTTTGGAGAGCTTGCCGTGTTGCTGGTCCACAAAAACAGGACTTGCGGGGCCACATGCTGCGCGTCTGCAATCGACAAGAAACCGCGATCGGTCACAGCCGAGGTGTAGCCAATGTCCGCCGCACTGTTCGCGGCAGACGTCGCGGCTCCACTCGACAGACTCGCAAGCCATCCGGTGGGATTGAGCGCTGAACCGACATCGACCGCAGCCACCGTCGCATGCGCATTCCATCCGCTGGCGCCGATCGGCTGATCGCTTAAGCCACTTTGGAACAGCGCTGCATACGTGTTCGTTGGCGGTGGTGGGGTCGCCAAGTCTGGGGCCGTGGCCAGGTCAGGGTTGGTACCCGCTGCCATATCGCCTGCGGCCATGCGGCGGGGCTCACACTGCTCGGTGAGCATGTTGCAAACTTCGTTGGCCTGACAGGCATCTGGGCTGACAACACAGTTTGCACGGTTGATCTGGGCCAGTGGTTTCCAGAAGTCGGTGCATCCAGGTGCCGCTGCCGTCGTCGAGAATAGCAATACGGTCAGAGCAGGAATAGGAATCACAGATTGGCGAGTTTTCGGAGCTTTCGGAGTCTTCACAGACATGCCTCTCCTTGTACTCTGCTGCGTTTGGTTGAACAAAGGGGGACCAAACAGACTCCTTATTAGCATACACCACAGGAGTCGCTTCGCCCTCCCAAACGACGGGCCATCGATTCACAGAAGCTCAATGGGGGACGGTGCCCACCTGATGCAGCCTGCGGGCTCTGTCCCAAACCGCTTCGATACCCTGCGCAGAGATTCCTTGCAAAATCCACGGTCCCCCAAGGGCTGGATCGGTGGTCAAGAATGTGCCTCGGCCAATCTGGCGCAGACCTTTGCTTTTTTCCAGGGGACGCTGGGACAGCGCAGAAAGCACGCGGTCGCTATCCGGGGAGGCGTAGCTCTGGCCACTCTTTAGATCGATGGCGCTTGTCATATGGAGCCGCTGCCGTAGCGATGAATCGGGAAGTTGCGCGAGCCGCGCTAGCATCTTCGGATCGATGGACGGCACCACCAGTTGATCGGGACGAAGGTGCCGCAGCGGGTCCCAATCTGGGTCCGCATCGTCGGTGAAGTAGGGAATCCCATCCAGCGATCGTCCATTGTCGATGCTGTACACCCGAAATGGGGGGCCTTCCGAAACCAAAAAGTTGTCTGCGTAGTTGGCGTCCCCATGTGCGATCAGGCACAAAAATGCCATGAGGTTTGAAACGCTACGCCGGTAATCGGGTTCGCTTGCGAAGCGCTGGGGGCTCCACAGACCCTCATGGAATTTTGTTGGAGTCTTTCCGTCCTCGACCCAAACGGTCAGCGCGCCCAGTACCAAGTGATCGTTTATCGTCGGAAATGTGGCCGGGATCTGCTCCCCAAGAAGCCGCGGAACACCCTTACAGCTTCGTTCGCACGGAACATTCCGATGCAGCGCACGAAGAACGACATCGGGGACCAGCTCACGCTGTGGATCACCAGCGGCTAAAAAGCGATCTATGTGACGCGCGGCCACTTCGCAGCGCGGCGCGTTGTTGCCATCGAAGCCTTCCTGGCTTTCGCTTCCCTCGACTCCCATCGGCTTCCATTTGGCGGAAAACGTAATGTCCCTGCGTGAAAGCGTCAGCTTGTAGACCGCTGGATTGATCACCTCGACCGCAGCCAGCGCGAGATCATTGGCAAGGAGATCTTCAGTGGAGACTCGACTCGATGCAGGTGGGATGGGATTCTGCGCGGAAGGCGTGAACAAGGGACGAGACAGGCGCGACAGAAACAGACCATCAAGTGGCAGCAGCTGCGCCTCTGCATCGACACGCTCCGAACTGACCAGATAGACGGGGCGACCAGCTTGAATCGCGGCATCTATTTCTTGTGGCGACTTCTGCGGGACATAGAAGCGCAGACTCAGACTCGTCAGGTGGTGGCGTGTGCGAAGCTCCGATGGGGGAATTCCGATGTACGGACGGACGATGGGCTTGCGTCGGGTATAAAGCTGAAAATAGGAAGCGAGAAGTCTGTCATCGACCAGGATCTCTGCATCGGATTCCAGTGTCACAGAGAGCCACTTGGTAAGCTGACGGATGGGCTGTTCCTCTCTCTCTGCTGCTCCCGTGAACGTGCGGACAGACTCTGCCACTGCGATCGCACTGCGCTGACTTTGACCAATCAGGAATCCGAGCCACGCGATGCTGATCGCGGCCACCGCTCGTGCGAATAGAGAGAAACGGGCAGGGCCGCAAAGACCCAGCGAGATGAGGAAAATCAAACCGAAGGAGGATGGACCCCAGGCTTCGGGATTCTCTGGCTGAAAAAAGAAAAAATGGACAAACAGGAGTCCCAACCAGAGCAGCAACCGACGACAGATCTGAGGCGCCAAGGAATGCGCACGATGGGAAAGAAAAGCGAATCCAACCAGGCTGGCAAGCGCTTCACCAACTGGATGCGTGAGCGGAAAATCACCGACAAAGAACGTACGAACCCCGGTGTAGCAGTCGAGCAGGCGCTGTCCCAAAGATGTGGGCCACGACAGAAACTCTCCGGACAGATGATACTCAAAGAAGAAAGCGAACACTTGGCGCAGGCCCTTCGCTTGGCCGACAAATACAGCCAGGCCGATCAGCAGCGGCAAGACAAAGACGGTGGTAAGAAGCAGGATCGTTGCAATGTCTTGCGCGGAAGCCGAGTCCTTCCGCTGGGAACGGAGCGTGAATAGCAGATCGACACAGAGCCAGACAAACAGAAGTCCGCTTATCAGGTGGGCAAAGATCGCCAGTGAGAGCAGGACAGACAGCAGTACTTGTCGACGCAGCAGCGTCCATCTGGGGTTGCGAAACAGTCCCAGGTCCCAGTGTTCCCGATGTTGGAGATACAGGACCTGAAACAGTGTGGCGAAAAAGAGAGCAACTTCCTTTTCCTCTCCTGAAAGTGTCAGTCGATAGCGTCCGCCAGCCAGCAGCATAAGCAGCACAGCGCAGACTGTGACCAACAGTGCGTCGCCGGTATCTTTGCAGACCGCGCGAGCTGTCAGGCTGAGCAAACAGACAACGCCGCCCAAGAAAACCGACTCACGCACCACCACGGCAAGGACTGGATCTTCCACGAAGAGCCGAAACGGTGCGGTCAGCGGAATGACGAGTGGATGCGCGAAGAACAGCCAGTCAGATGGCTCCACCGGCCGAACTTGGTTGAGTACGGATGCCGTCATAAGTGCATCCCAACCCGGCTCACCACCGTCGCGGAAGAGGATCTGAAAAGAGGTTGATAATATGCCTAATATAATCGACCACCAGAGCCATCGTGAGGGTCGATGACCAGCCAATCGGGCAAGTCCCAGCAGCAGCGTAGTGCTCGGCAAGAGCAGTGGTGCAGCCAAGAGCAGAACAACACTGGCTGACAAAAAACCAACCAGAAAGCCGTTGTTTTCGTGGAAGAACAGATGGGCTGGGCGTGGATGGTTGCGGCTACGGCTGGCGAGAAAACTTCCGCCAAGGACTCCGCACAAGAACGCGGAGACGAGCACTGCAACAAGGGGCCATGCGGAGAATGGGACCGAATGTGATGACAGCGCAGCGAGCCACAGGAAAACAGTCGCCAGGACGGCGGTCCAAGGTTCCGTGCTCCGTGCGGCATCGCTTCGCTGAAGGAGTGATCCGACAAACCCACCTACGAGCCAGCAGAGCAAAAGCAAAAACCACGTCGACGCACTGGCGCCAACACCACGATACGACAGGACTCCCAGCGTCACCTGAAGCTGTCCCAGCGCCATCCCGGTCAGGAATGCTTCGCCGAAACGATCCGAAGGGCGGTCGATTTTGTCGGCATGGGACATGGTCATGGATCGGACATGACCTGCCGTGAAAGCCACAGGACACCGAAGAGGTTCTGTTCACTAAGCGGCTGCGCAGACAGTGTCACGAGTCGTACGGTCCGATCAGCGTAGACTTCGCCGCCTTCTGGATCGTGGGAACGCAAGGCGTGCTGCATCTGTGAAAGCGTAAACGGAAGGCTCTTCCCTGCATACAGGATCGCCAGTCCTGTCGAGTTTCCCTCAACCACCAGGAGGGAAGGGAAAGCCTGGGCTGCCGAGGCTGCAATCTGCTGACCCAGTGGATCGTGTAAGCTCGAACAGAGGCTCAGCGCTGCGACGCCACCCTCGCCAAGATGGCTTGCGATCTGCGCGTAGAAACCCGGCGAATGCAGAAGCGCGAGCTGGGTCCGGTAGGGTGCCGGAACATCAAGCACGATCAGGTCATAGCGCTCGTGGCTCTGTGCGAGAGAGACGCGTGCATCGGCAATCTCGACAGTGATGTCTTGCGCAGAGAGCTTGTGATGACTTGCGAACTGGCGAAACCCGATGTCGGCCACTGCGGCATCAAGCTCGATCACGCGGACGCGATAACCCAGCCGGTGAAGATGGGCAGCCGAGGAAAAACTGCCACTTCCGATCACCAGGGCAGACCCGTTGTGACGGGCAAGCAGCGCACCTGGGATCCGTGCCAGCAGCACATTGAAGGCATCCAAATCACCGGCCCGATAGAAGGGAACACCGTCGAGAAAAAGGATCTTCTCACCCTGCGAGGAGACAACATCCACGCGCTGATACGGTGAGTAGCGACTCTCTAGTAGCGTGGGTGTCGCGAGCTGATGAACGCGTTGATAGTACAGCTCGGATGCCTTGCGATCGAGTGTCTGTAGGTTCCCGGCCACAAGACACCCAGCCACTGCAAAGAGCAGTCCGTAGCGCACGCCGTACGACAACCCAAGGAGCAGTGCGGGCAGGAGCAAGTAGACTGTAAGGAGCGTCCTGTGCGACGGCACACTGGCGATGAGCAGGAGCATCAGGGCCGCACCGAGAAGCTCTCCAGCGTAGAGCCACGGAATCGAGCGAGGTGGTGATATATGAGGCAAAATAAATGAATAATATCCACAGAGCAGAGAGATTCCTGCAGTGATGACTGCGGCACTTGGTCCAAGCTGAGACGGGCCAAAAACAGAAACGATCGCGCGAATTCCGAACGGGAGCAGCCACTGGCAGAGGGCAGCCACACAAGACCAGGCAAACACGGTTCGGTCCGAGAGCCGAAAGCGCAGTGACAGAGCATATCCCAGGCTTGGTCCGAGCAGTGTGATCACGGTCGCGGCGATGAGAGACAGCTCGGTCACAAAAAACGTCGATCCAAGCTCACGCGAAGCGATGTACTGGCTGGCAAGCAGACTCGCCCCCGAAGCAGCCAACAGCAACAGGTGTCGAAGTGCTGGAACGGAAGGCGTCTCTGTCGGTCGATCGTCCTCTCGACTTTGTGCCACGCCAGAATCTACCATGAAGGCATCCTACCCGAGCTTGTAAAGCTGAACGCTTTCTTCCCGGCCTTTGACCTGAACTGGGTCGAGCTTTTCGACATGGACGGATTCGCTCGGTAGTCGACTGACCACGGCCTCGGTCGCGAGAATCTGGGTGTTCAGGCCCTTGTTCAGACTTTCCACTCGGGCCGCTAGGTTGACGGCATCACCTATCACTGTGTATTCCCGCCGGAGCTGGGATCCGACGCTTCCTGTAACGACATCGCCGGCATGAAGTCCGATTCCGATCCTCGTCTTGGGAATGAGCTGTGCGGCGCAAAGGGAATCAACTTTGGCGAGTAGTTCCAGCGCCGCGTGGACTGCGGACTGGCAGTGGTTTTCGTTTGCAATTGGTGCGCCAAAAATCGCGAGAAATCCGTCACCGAGGAACTTGTTGATGATGCCGCCGTGCTTGTCGATGATCTCAACCAGCGGACCGAACAGGGTGTTGAGGAAGCGGACGACTTCGCTCGGGGATTTCCCTTCCGAAAAGCGCGTAAAGTCACGGATGTCGAGAAACAGAATCGACACATTTCGTGTCTCTGTGACCTGTCCCGCATGGGTTCCAAGGAGGCGTTCGGCAACCTGGGGTGAGACGTGTTGGCCGAACATTGCGACGGTGCGATCTCGTTCCAGCACGGCTTCAGCAGTCCGCATGAGCCGGGCGCGCAGATCGCGACTGACCAATGCGGCCCCCATTCCACAGACCACCAAAATGGAAGCGCGCAGGAACATCGGAACGGGTGACGAAAAAATCGGATCGTGCTGTCTGGGCAGATGCGAAAAGGACCAAGAACCAAAGAGCAGATACTCCGCTGCACACAGGACTGCGACAAACAGCGAGTAGGGCATGCTCAGTCGCAAGATCGACAGCATGATAAGTCCCAGATAAATGAGAACAGGTGGGGCTGCGAGCGCAAACTCTGCCGAGGAAAAACGACCAATAATCCACAGGAATCCGGTGATCCCTGTGACTTCAACAAAGGAGTTTGCGAGCAGGTAGACACTGGGAAGCGGCTTGTCGGCGTCAAGCTTGCGCTGGATTACGAAGTACGAAAGCCAGCAGTACGCTGCGAAAATGCCAATGCCGATCCGAAGACGTGGGCCGACGAGGGAAAGCGGAGAGCTTGGGCTGCCGGTGATGCCAGGGTCGAGGAGGTTGAAGACCAACATCGCCAGAATGAATCCGAGCGTGAACACCACGGCCACGATGCGGGCGCGGGCTCGCTCGGTGGCCATGATCTCGCGGGCAAGCTGCTGGGCGAGCGCCCGCTCGTGACTCGGGTCCATGGCTCATCATATCGCGGAGACGGGCACCACGGCGGCGAGTCTGCGTTGCGGCTAGGCGGTAGGAGATTTTCCGTCGGAAGGTGGTGGTTCAGACTTGCCGTGTGCAGCCGGGGTTTCCGGGTGCGCGCTTCCCCCACCCAAAAGTGAGTAGAGGAAGATGATCGCACCGAGTCCCCACAGCAGAAGACCAAGACCCGCGTAGACAAAGAAAGCGGTCGGGTGAGACCAGCGAAGTGTGAGTGCCTCTACGACCAGGCCGAGTAGAACGAGGCAGGCAGCAATCCGCGTGCGCAGATGTTCCTTGCTCATTTGACGGCCTCCGGTTTCCACAGAGGAAGGCTATCGACTTCGCTGGTGACGTGAACCGTGTCGTGACAGTCCTTGCTGATGCACGACAGCTCGTTGCGTCGCATTTTTTCCATGCGGCCCGGCTCGGCGCTGTGGGTCTCCCCTTTTAGATAGCGCCGGGCACCTTCGTGACAGTGCAGACACTCACGATTGTTGTAAGGCTCATACAGCGCAAGCTTGTCCGGGATCTTGCCAAAGTAGTTCACCAGTACGTGCTTTACGCCGCGCAGCTTCGCCTGAAAATCACCGTACATGGTGTACGTGGTGTGACAGCTAAAGCAAGCGCGCTCACGAGGAATCCTGCCGCCTTGAAAGTGGGAAGCTGCCAGGATCGTGGTGTCATCGACGAGCAGACTCCGTCCGTGTTTTCCCATCACATGGCACGACGTACAGAAGGTGGTCTGCTTCGAGTTCTCGACATGCCGATCTACACCCATCACACTGACGGTCACTGGCAAGACAAACAGACCAGTAAACGCCAGCGTTTTGCTCGTATGGGCTGGCCGAAACAGGATCACCGCGGCCAGCAAGATGGCGATCCCAAACAGTGCCGCTAACATCATCCTTCCCTCACCCCGCCAGCGTTTAGGAATCGCCTACTTCTTGGCCAGCTTGCGGACGAACAACACCAGACCTTCGAGCTGATCGCCACTGATCTCGGGAGTGGCTGGCATCTTCACTTCCTTGCCATCCTTCGTTTCGGTCTTGCCCTTGTTGATCATTTCCTTCAGCTCGGCGTCCTTGAATCGTTCCTGAACTTTGGGATCGGTGAGATCACGCAGCGGACCACCAAACTTCTTTTTCGCCTGCTCGGTGTCTCCCTTGCCGTCTTCACCGTGGCACGAAGCGCACTTGGCCTTCCACGCCCGCTTCACGCGTGGATCATTTTCATCGGCTGAGGCCGACAAGGCAAATGACAGAAGGGATGCGATGATGAGCAGCTTGCGCATGAGAGACTCTCCTTGGGACCGCACTTGACGTTGGTCTGTGTAGTTTTGTCTAGAGCGTGTGGCAGTAGCGGCACATGCCGTTGCGTACGATCTCTTGACGGTCGTGCCGCTCCGTCCATTCAGGTGGATGCGGATTTCCGCCGAGCCCGCCGACTTTGTGGCAGTTCACACAGTTCGAGCGCGGTCCTTGATCGTGGCAGCTTGCACAGCTTGTGATGTTACGACGTGCCGCAAGTCCATGGAACTGCGGAGTGCTAGGCGTGTTAAACCCAGGCGGATGTGGGTTTCTCGGATTGTCACTCCTACCGCTGACTCCCTGCTGGTTGTGGCAGTTTTCACAGAAGCTCTGACCATGGCAGCGCAGACATGAAGTCGGATCGGCACGAGATTCCATGCTGTGCCTGCCGACGAAGTCACCGCGATGAATCAGATCGCTGTCTGCTCGCTCTGGGAACTTGAGCTCAATTGGCGCAAAGACCGTCTTGGCATGACAGTCCGCGCAGAACGTCTGCTCGTGACAGGTTGCACAGCTATCCGGCGTCGAGCGGGCAGGGCGCGCGTGACCCAGCACGAAGTTCCCTTGATGCGAGAACTGGGTGATCGGCTTCTGCGGATACCGCTTCAGATCTTTGTGACAGCTTCCGCAACTTCCCTGCTCATATTCCTGCTTGTGGGTATGGCAGCCGAAACACGACTCCATCGTTGGTGCGACGGCAGGCTGTCCTTTTTCCGACAGCGTCTTGTGGCAGCGCGTGCAGTCTTCCTTGGTCTGCTCGATGTGCTTGGCGTGCGACAGCTTGAGGGTCGATGGCTGGCGGCGATAGGAAGTCGGACGCACTGGATCAGTGTGACAATATCCGCAGTTTCCGTTCTTCTTGTTGTCCTCGTGACACTCAAGGCACTTGGACTCTTTGGGGAAGAAGTCCCCTTTCATGTCCTGCGCGTCATAGATGGTTTCATGACAGACGAGGCAGTCCACTTTGGCTTTGGTGTGAACGCTGTGCGGAACCTTGATCGCGTCGCCCCCACCGATCTTGGCCCAGAAAGTCGCGCAGGCGACGGTAAATAAAACGCTGGCGAGAAGGAGCCAGCGGAGGCCACGGGCGCTCATTCATGCACCTCACGGAAGACTTGCGTTGCGTTATACGCGAGCTTCACAACAAACTCCACTCGGCGTTCCACAAACGGAGTCACGTCAGCAAATCCGGTGGCGACGAGCTTGAAACCACGGCCAAGATCTCCGGCCACGGTTCCGGTTCCAGTGAAAGAGTAACTCTGTCCGTTTATCGCCTGATCAAGGAAGTAACTGTTGGCACCTAGCGTGACGAACCACGAGGGGGAGAGCTTGTGGGTGCTGTAAAGACGCGCCTGCACATAGCCGTTGTTTGGTAGCTTGAGGAGTCGCAGCTCGCCGTTGATTGTGGTGTGATCGCGCTGCCCAAGTGCGACGGTGGCCTTGATTCCGCCGCGTGCGCCTGCGCCCTCCATGTTCACCACGGCACGAAGGTCGCCGTAGAAGCGCAGCCTGCGAATCGGCTTAAAGAAGACGTTTCCGCCCACTTCATCACGCGTCTCTTGTGAGAAGACAGAGAACACAGAGTTTAGCGGCAGAAAGAGATCCGGCGCGGTTCGGCGATAGTCCGCACCGATCTGGAACATCAGGTTGGGAATCCAGGTTGCAGCGACGTCGGCTTCGGCAACGCGCGCTTCAGGAATCGAATACAGGGTGTAGCCGGTGAGCGCGACTTGCTCATGTGGAACGTAGCGAGCGTCGACGGCAAGATCCTGCCGGGCTGCGCGTCCTTCGCCCATCACTTGATTGAAGGACACGCCGACTTCGGTATCGACAGAGTGTCGATAGAACATCCGACCACCAAAGACCACGTCACCGCGGCTGACCGAGAAACGCGGTGTGACTGGCACTCCACCATACCCAGATATTCCAAGTCCCTTGTAGATCTGGATCGTGGCAGAACCGCCATCAAGCTGGGTGCTGCGGGCGGCTCCACCGAACACAAACTGGCGCCCGAGTCGAAGCTGGACGCGCCGTTTCCAGAAGCTACCGTCGAGATAGCCGAGATCGATGTCTCCCGACCAGTACTGATCGCGACCAATGTCGAGCTGCACCGAACCCCAGCCCGACATCACGATGTTGATGCTGTCAAAGTACGGTCGCTTGATCTGCGCCGTGACCCCTAACGACTGATAGACCGGAACAACGGTGTGGATCTGTCCATCCCGCGGATCTGCGCGTCCTGCCAACAGCGTCGATACGTTGAATTCAACGGAGTCTGCATGTGCAGATCCACTGGCAAACAGAAGGCCACACAGGATGGTCCGGCAGAGTCTTGGATGGCGTCTAATTTCCATCAGAGACTCCGTTAAGATGCGTCGTGGTCATCGCGCCCGCAGAGCCAGTAAATACAATCGTCCCGTTTGCATCCATGGTCTTTGCGTGACACTTCACGCAGTCGACGAGACGCATGGTTGCAACGTGATTGACATCTTTGGGGGGAATGCCGTGGCACGACCCGCACGAGCCCTGATTGGGGGCGGTCCAGATCGGCGTGCGGTTGACCGTCGGATTGGTATCGCCAAGGAGCTTGCTTCCGCCACCGTGGCAGTACGTGTTTGTACACTTCGCGGTTCCGCTGTTCCAGGTTGGTGTCGCGCCTTCCAGCGTACTCAGCTTGGCGCCAAGTGAGGCCGGGAAGATGGCGACTCCTTGTCCGCCGACTTTGTGGAGGTTGGTTCCTGATACGAGTAGCTCGACGCCACGGTGGCACTCCGTGCAAGCGATCGGAGCGCTCATCTTGTGTGTGGCGCTGACGTGAGCCGTGTGCGCCCCCACAGACAAAATCGTTGAGTCCGTCTGTCGGATTAGGTTCTGAAACGCTGTGCTTCCGGTGAAGCCGTGACAAGAGGAGCACTGTCCTTTTCCATCACCGGCGTCGCTCTTTCCATCGACGTGTAGTGTTCCCGGGATGAACTCTTTGGCTTCATTTACGGTTCCGTTGTGGCAGATCACGCATCGCGTGGATGTCGCAGCGTGGCTGGCTGGAGGGGCACCGTGACAGGTTCCGCACTTGATCTCGCTGGACGTGCCGGTCCACTTCGGTGTGGTGTTCATGGCATTCAGATCACCGAGCACCGCACCGTGACAGTAAACGTTCGAGCACTGCTTGGTGCTTGCATCGAGCAGTGGCGGACTCAGACGATACATCGCATAGGGAGTCGCACTGGCCAGACTGCCAAACGAGATGATCGGCGGTGTGGTTCGCAGCGTCTCATCGGCATTGAAGACATGCCCCGGATCAAGCCATGACACCCGCTTGGGGTGACACTCTGTGCAAGCCAGCGAGCGTCCCAGCGTCGCTCCTTTGATGTGCGCGCGGTGTGCATTGGGGAGCCGCGAGTGACAGGTGTCACAAGTGGTCACGCCTTGCGGGTGGCATGTTAGACAGGAAACCTCCGCTGCTCCGCCGCTGAGATCCTTGCCATGGCAGTCCGAACATGCACTGAGCTTGTAGTTGGCCTGCCGCAGCAGCGCCCCGTGAAACTGTCCGTTCGGATCCTCGGGATTCAAGATGCCTGCCTGATGGTAGACCGTCCGGGCGTAGGACATGTTGCAGTCCACCACCCAGCTTCGCAGGCTTTCGCGAACAGAGTCCGTGATGTTTTTGTGTGCTGCCGAGGTCGTGTCACTCGCGATGATTTGGAGGAGCTGGGAGTTGCTGTCACCAGCGACGGCACGGACTGGTACTTCGCCGCCCCCTAAGACCGACAGATAGTTCGCGGTATCTAGACTTGCGGCAGGACTTGCCCCACTGTGACAGCTTCCACAGTTGTCTTTGAGAAGAGGCGCGATTTCGTCTTTCCAACTGATGCACTGCGTGCGGGTTCCTTGCGGGGTCCGCGCGCTGCCGCAGCCAGTACCAACGAGCAATGCCACTGCGAAAAGCAGCGACGGATGTCTCAGCATCCGACCCATCGCCTTACTCCTTTTCGCGTGAGTAGGGGGGCTTGTACGGGCTGCTGATGTTGTGGGCTTTGCTGACAGCGAACTCGGCACCTTCTCCATGGCAAACCATGCAGGTTTCAACCGGCTTGCCCATCGGATCTGTCCAGGTGTTTAGCGCCGCGTGTCCTGCAGCAGCAGAGGTATCGTGGCAGCCCAGGCACGCCATGGTATTGGCCTGCAGATACGCATTGTTTTTGCACTTGCCGGACACGCAGGCTTGGCCAACTCCGCACGGCGCGGTCGCCGAGCAGGTTGCATTCGAGTCACCGTGGCACTTGGTGCAGTTGCGCACATCCTGTGGGAACAGAAACTCCGAAAAATCGTTCGTGCTGTTCGAGTTTCCGATGTAGACCAACGCGCCCGGGTTAATGAGTCCGCCTCGCTCTGCGTATCCGCCCAGGTGTCGCGCAAAGTGAGTCGAGTGAATCATCGACGCAAACTGAATGGTCTGTCCGGGCGTCGGGTCCACCGCGACAACGCAGGTGTCGAGCTTTCCATCGACGGGATTTACGTCTTGGCAGGTCTCCCAGCCTGCGGCGTTTCCTCGACACTGCGTGCTTACCGTGCAGGCCAGACCACGGGCTCCCACCGTGCGATCCACGGCGCCAGTGGTGTGACAGATCGAGCAGCCTTCGGCATCACGACGGCTGCCTCCGTGCGCTTGGGCAGTGACGTGACAGGCATTGCAGGACTCTCGCTTGATGACATGGCGGGGCTGAATCGGCTGTGAACCACCGACGCGGAAGTCCACCAGTGCAGTGCCTACATCGCGAACGTTCGTTCCTTTGTAGCTTGTCGTCTCAACGACATAAAGCCAAGCAGAGTACGTTCCTGCCGGATTCGGTCGTGGCGTAAGACCCGTTGTGTTCAGCGGCGGCAGTGCACTCGCTGGCCACGTCGTCGCTGGGTTAAACGTATAGAGGTTGGTCCCAGAATCAAACGTCAGCGTACCGGTGGTCTTCACGTTGGTCGACGGATAAATCATCTGTCGATCGTTTGTCGGGCCACCGATAAGGAGCGTTCCAGAGAGCGCGGTATTGGTCTTCAAATCGACGATCGGATTCCCTGTCCCATCAAGAAGCTTGAAGGTCAGCTTGGGTAAGTCGCCGACCATCATGGCTCCCATCGGACCCGATCCACCTGCCATCACAACCTCAGACAGAGAGATCTTGCGGACACGCGTACGCGTCAGGATCTCGTGTTTGTCTGGTATGGGCGAAATTCCAGATGAGTCCGCGCTGTGGCAGGTTGCGCACTGCGAGTCGTCCGTCTGCTTCGGATGCGTGGCGGTCTCGCACAGCAGCGTCACGGTATTGCACTTGGCCAGGCTGCTCCTCGCGGCGCAGTCGGTATCGGTGGCACATGCACCTGTATAGGTGCGGACCGGATTGAGCGTTCCGGTATCAAAGAACAGCGAGTCATGACAAGCACCACAGGCCTGGCGTGACGGCTTCTTCAGATTTCGATCATCTTTGTGACACTTGGCGCAGTCTTTTTCTGCGTCAGGCATCGATGGGAAACCGACGTTCTTATACAGAGCCAAGGATGCGTCGGCAGGGACTCCGTACTCTGGATGGGCAACGCCTGCACTTGCTTGGTGCTCGCCTCGGTGTGCCGCGTGAACCTTGCGCACCGTCGTGTTTACACTGTATCCGTCCTGGTTGTGACAGACCTTGCAGGTCGCGATGGGGAATTGATCGAGCGCCCAGTTGCCGAGCGGTGAGAATCCCGGCTCGATGTGATGCATGTAGAGCTTGCCACTCGCTGCTCCCTTGTGACAGTCGCCGCAGCTGGATGACTGAGGATCACCGGATGCGTACGTCTCGACGGTGGCGGTTCCAATCTGGAAGTCTAGGAGTGGGAAGATTTGCTGCTGCTCGTCTGGGGTCTTGGCCCACAGTGCCACCGTGTAGGTTCCCGCGGCTTCGCTGCTGATCGCAGCCAGCTGATAGACCAGAGTCCCGTCCTTTTCGGTGCTAAGTCCCGCTGCGTTGGGATTTGCGTACGAAGGACTCTTCAGGTTGATGTAGTGGTGCTGGCGATCCTTGGCCGCTCGGTCGGTGACGGCATTGAGCAGCCGATTGGCACTCCTCGTGGTGAGTGCTCCACGCGGACCGACGAGATAGAGATTCGCCGTGCCCAATTCCGAAGGCAGGAGCAGTCTGCTGCAGGTAGACCCCAGCTTGATGGTGAGCTTCGGAGCTTCACCCGGCAGGTAGTACGAACCCTGAGCGGGCGGGCTGAGCGCAAGCTCTGCCTTGAATCCTGGGGCATTTGGATCACATGACACCGCGGTCATGTTCTCGTCAGGAATCAAGGAGCCGGAGGGACCACTTGGGCCGACTGGGCCTTCGCAAGTGGCGACGAGCAAGGCACACAGGGAGAGAAGCCTACTGATTGGCCGCATGGATATTAGTCTCTTAAGGATCATAATAATTCTCCCTGCCTCGAAATGGGAAGCGGATAGTCGATCTTCGGCCTTGAAAGTTGTACGCGGATTCAGCAGATGGCTGCTCGATCGAGTCTGCAAATCTGCCGTAAGGATCGACTCGATCCATCTACTCCCTCCTGGCCGTCGTGGGCTCCGTGAACATCGTGGCCGGGACGACATGTGCGAGAACGTCGTCGAGAAACAGCGTGATATGGACAGCTCCCGAACTTGAGCCGACAATGCTGTCGGGGGTGTTTATGTCCAGCATTCTGTCACCGCTTCAGGTTCGGAAGTTCACCACGCTGTTTTCCCACTACGATGTGAACGGAGATGGCGTTCTGTCAGAGGCAGACTTTCGCGAGCAAGCGCGACGGATTCTCGACAGCTTCGGCTGGACCAACGATGAGAATCGTTCCCGCCACGTCTATGACAGTCGGGCCGAGCTGTTTTTGCGCTTGGCCTCTGGCGCAGACAAAGATCGCAACGGGTCGGTCTCGCTCGAAGAATTTCTGCGCTACTTTGAACGGCAGATCTTGGCTCATCGGGCCGCAGGGGTTGCTTCTCCATGGCTTGTCCAGGCCTGTCGCGATGTGATCGAAATCATCGATCACGATGGCTCTGGCTGCATCACGGAACTGGAGTACGCACGGCTCCTCAAGTCGATGGGATCAGACGCCGATCCGCATGAGACGTTTCTGAAGATTGATCGTGACAGCGACGGAAAGTTGTCACTAAAGGAGCTGATCGCACTCTCGCTGGAGTTTATGATCAGCGAAGACCCGGAAGCTCCCGGGAACTTCTTTTTCTGCGGTAAGGTGTAAGCGGAGTCAGCCGAGCAGCGTGGGGCTACTTCTTCGGTTCTGGCTTGGTTTCGGTCTTCGGCTTCGATGCTAGTGCCTCGGTCAACGCGGGAACAAACCGAGTGCCTCCGACCACATCCTTGAGAATCTCTCCGGCCTCTTTGCCTCGGAACAGAGACACCAAGTTCATGTTCTGCGCGATTTCGCCAAGCAGCGTCTTGTCACCGAGTGCTGTCAGGGCTTCGACAAGCTGCGGCTGAACTGCGGTTCGCTCTGCGACCACTGCGCGTGCCTGCGTTTCGATGAGCGCCATATCCAGACCCTTGAGTCGACTGATGTGGGAGAACTCCTCTTCATGTAGAGAGTGCGCGGCTTGCGCCTTGGTCGCGGCGTCCTTTAGGAGTGCATCGCGACTCGCTGTCTGTGCGGTCGTTTCGCGTTCGATACGCTTCTGAAGTTCCGCTGCTTCGCGGTCGGCCACGAGCTGTGCTTGCTCTCGCGCCATCGTTTCGCGATCGCGCAGCTCTGCCAACTTCGTTTCGTGGGTTAGCTTTCGCTCCAGCTCTTTGAGCTTCGATTCATGCTCGCGTACCTGCGCTTGTAGCTCGTGATTCTTGAGCTCGAGTTCGGCGCGAAGCTTGGTGGACAGGAGCCGCTCCTGTGCTTGCCTGTCGCCGATGGTGAGCGTCACGGACTCGCGCTGAACGCTGCGCATCATCTCCGCAATCGTTTCGTCCTCGATGCTGGCATCGAGCACTTCCACTTCGTGAACCAGCATTCCGTTCTCTTGGAAGAAGCGTCCTTTGCGACTCCCATCTGCATCGTTGCGTGGCCCCAAGATCGTGTCGCGCACGACGGCAGCAAGCTGTGGCCACAGTGCAGAAAGCGACATAGTTCGGGTTCGACTGCGAACGATCGATCGGAGGTGATCGCACAGCACTTGAATGTAGTTCTCTGCGTTGAACCACTTGTCGCGATGATCCCGAAGGAAGGTCACACTGACCGTAATGCGCAGTCGGATGCGCACAAAATCTGCGGACTCGATCTCGATGACATCGCTCACCCGATTCCCAATGGTGCGTAGGAAGCAGGTGATGAGTGGGTCACTGTCGTCCTTCGGCGTGTTGGTCGAGAGCTTTAGGGGGACCAGATTCTCTTCATACTCGAGCAATGTTACGCACGGTCCTTCAATCACCCGCTGGCCTGCTGCGCTCGTCGCCAAAACGGCTGTGTTGTGCGGCACGATGATCGATATCGCCCAAGGTGTGGTGACTTGGCCGGGCGTCCGTTTGTGCGGTTCACTGGCTGCGATCCACAGATTCCAATCGTGGTTGTTTACCGACCGCGTGATGTGGATCTCTTTGCGCGGGTCGACGAGGTAAGACTGCTTGCCGCGGATCAATCGGACTTCTCCGGTAGTTAGATCGCGGACGTAGATGCCACTCTTTTGATCGATTCCGATCGCCTCAATAAAGACGTTGGAGTGATCGTTGCCGACAACCGCTTCCCCAGTATGCGGAGACAGAACCTCGATCTCGTTGAAGGGGAAGAAGAACCCGGAGACACCTGAGAGGAGTAGCTCGTCACCGGGAAAGCAGAGCTCTTTTTCTAGCTCGACACCGCGAGGCATCTTCTTGGCCATCTCATCGCGGCTGATCTGCGAGATGACACGCAGCCACAGCGCTCGCTGCGGGAGCAGCTCGTACGCATCGTAGACACGGTTGCGCGATCCTTTGATCATGAACGTGTCGTATGGACCTGGGAACACGCGCGCTGGACCTACTTTGATCTCGCGCTTTCCATCTGGATCGATCAGAACACAGTATTCCTTTTCACCTAGCACGACCGCGCTGCGAATAAGACGCGCTTGGCGTGCCTCTTTTTCGATCGCTTTGCGGAGTGCATCGGAAGACAGCACATCATCGACGGACACGCTGGGACCAGGCGGCGGAAGCGGCGGTACCGCAAGACCTGCTCCAGTGCTTGTGGCCGAAAGGACCGATTGTGAAGGTGGAACGGGCGCGCCTCCACGCGGCGCTGCGGCAGGTGCTGCCATCGGTGCTGGTGCCACCGGTGCCACGCGCTGGCGGGTGCGTGCCGACTGATCGACCATCTGCGAGGCGGCTTCAGCCTGGTACTGTGCAACTGCGCGACGCGGAGCGCGGCTCCGGTCGAGCGGAGATTCGTCATCGTCGAGTGATGCTTCTAGCTCTTCCACCGCGACTTTCTTCGGCGCGGGCGGTGGCGCAGCCGGGGCCGGGATGGGCTTGGCCAGCTGCGCCTGCATTTGCTGGAGTAGCTTTTGTGCCGTCGTGGCACTGACAGTGGCACCCGATTCATCGACGGAGGTATCGGGGACAATGTCGACGCCCGTCGGTGGAATGTAGAACTGGGTGTCGATGCCGCGAATGACAATGAGCTGACCGCGCTTTAGATCTTGTTCCAGGCCTTTTTCGGGCAGCGGCGTGGGTCGTCCGTCCAGTGCTTCCGCCGTCGCTCGCGTGATTGCTGCTGAGCGGGCTGTGACGTCAAAGTAGGGCGCCGTGCGATCGACCGGGCCGTAGACCTTGACCACCAGGTACTGGCTCGCCGACAGCTCGTGTGCATCGCGAACCTCGCAGCGCTGACCCGGACGCAAAAAGAAGCTACACGGCCCGGGAATCATCGCGCGGGTGCCGTTTTTTAGCGGCCGCGCCTCATTGCGTCCGACGCGGAACCGGCCATTGGGGCCGCCGTCGTTTTCCAAAAGCGGATTGAACAGCACCGCGTACTGATGATCGCCAACCTCGATCATCATCTGCGGGCGACCCGAGACATCCTCGCGGAAACTGCCCGCGCCGTCGTCTATCACCACGCGATCGGCGGCGGTGGGCGACACCATCGTTGGGCCGACGTGCAGCGTTACTTCGCCTTTGTCATCGTCTTGAACCCACAGAAACTGTCGTTCCGTGACCGGAATCTTGCGACTGCCACGCTCGTTCATGAAAAGCCTCCCCCCGAGGAAGTTCCGGTCGGATCATCTCGCGGCGCCTAGATGTGGTCAACCGCAGCGCACGGGCAGGGCATCTACCGTCTGAAGACGGAGCGCACGAGCGACTGGCTGGAATGGGGGAGATTACGAAAGGTAGGCAGGAAGGGGGCGTCGTTCAGCCCTGTTGTACGAGCGATCAGCCGCCGCCGGCGCAGCGGAAGTTCACGACCTTGCCCGGAGGTGGCTGGGCTCCGCCCTTGCGCCACACGCCAGCAACGACGGTATCCGAGCAGATGTTCGGGTCTTTGCTCTTGATTGCGCAGTAGCAGTCACGCGATTCCGCCGCGCATGCCGCCTTGATCGAGTCGTCGCCCGGAGTCGGGGTGCTCGTCGTAGCCCACGCGCCGCAGCAGCTCTTGCTGCAAACCGGGAAGGCGGTGTCGGGATCGGGCGAGCTGGCGGGCGACGCTTCATCGACGTCACCGACGAGGCAGACTGGGTTGCCTGAGGCATCAGCCTTCGGCGTCACCGGCAAGCACTGCGCCTGGAGACGCTGCTCGATCGCCTTGGCGATCCGGTCCAGGGCCGTCGGATAGTTGTCGATGTCGCAGATCGAGACTTCGAGCGCATTGGCCTGGCCCTTGGCGTCGGTTCCGAACTGCTTGGCGAACTTCGATAGACGAAGCTGCGCTTGGCCGTACACGCTCTGATCGCCAACGTACACGCACGAGGCTCCGGCGCCGCCCGCACGGTTCAAGTTTGGCGTCGTGGTTCCGCCGCTGCGAGCGATCTCAACCCGACCACCACCATCGATCGGCGGCAGCGTCCAGATGCCGCTGACGAGCAGCTTGTTGGCCGGACGGAGGTTGCTGAAGAAGCGATAGTACTTCTCGACGGGCTCGAGGTAGTTGTTCGGGCGCTCCTTGCAGCTGTTCTTCACGCCGGTGGTGAGCGTCGTCTCGTTGCACTGGATCGATCGAGCCAGGCAGCGGAAGTCGACGTTGTAGCACTCGGGCGAGTCCGGCTGGGTCGGATCGCAGTCGCGGTAGCTCGGGTTGTTCTGATCGCGCTTCGACATCTGCACCGAGCAGTCGTCTTCGTCGGTGATGAAGATAACCGCGAGCACCGAGTTCGGGCGAAGGAAGCCCGAGTTCTCGCTGCGATGTCCGTCGAGGGTCCGCTTGGCGCCTTCGAGTTGGCCTTCGATGCCGCAGCCGTCGTCACCAACGAGCGCCATACACTTAAAGGCCTTGATCGGGCCCACGTCGACCATCTTGCCGGTGATGGGGTCCTTTTCCATCGCCTCAGGCACGTTCTGCTTGCCGTCGACCTTCGAGATATAGCGGCGACCGTCCGTTGGCACGAACTTGTCGTCGGGGCACAGCTGCGCGCAGGCATTGCGGGCATCTGGGGTGACGGTGTTGCGGGTGGTGCAAGGAATTGCCTGCAGGACGCCGTCGTCGCCTTCGTAGCTGTCGCACTTGCCGATGTTGCCGCCCCACGGCACGCCCGGCTGGACGTTGCTGCCGACGTCACTCGTCGAAATACCGACGTGGTAGTTCGCCCCGGTGGCGTCGATCTTCTGAATGAACTTCGGGATGTTGTTTGCGAGCGCCTTCTGCTTCGGCGTCATCGACGGGGAGTTATCAACAAGGAACAGGATGTCGACGTCCTTGCGCAGCCGAGCATCGACGACAGACTCGCCGAGCTGGCTGAAGCACTTGTTGAATTCCTTCATCTTCGACGCTTTGTCGCCGGTCGTTGGGACTGGGCACGTCGAGCCGACCTGGGGCGAAGAGCAGGCCGACATGAGCACTGCTGAGCCTAGCCCGGCGAGCGCGAGAGTAAGTTGAGAACGTCGCATCACAAGCCTCCGTACGAATTTCGGGATCGCAAACTGTGTAAGGTCGTTGGCGTTCGGCGGCACCGTACCTGATCACAGAGAGGAGAGCAAGCCACAGTCACCGCGAAAGACCTACTTGGTGGTTTAGGCCAAAAAAGGGCTGAAACCTTACGCGGTTGCTTCGATTTCTGGCGATTTTGCGGTGGTTCGACGGACAGGCTCTGTGGGATCGAGCCTAGCGGGTGGGCAATGGGCAGCTCATGCCCATGAGCGGACTAGAAGCCAGCGCAGCGGAAGCTGACGGTCTTGCCAACCGGCGTGTTGATCCCGCCCTTGCGCCATACGGCTGTCACGGTACCGCCGTTGACGCCCTCGGTGCAGACGTTCGGGTCCTTGCTCTTGACTGCACAGAAACAGGCATCGGCCTTTTCTGCGGCGCAAGCGGCCTGGATCGTCTTGTCGGCGAGCGACGGCGAGGAACTGGCTGCCCAAGCATCGCAGCAGGTGCTGGAGCACTGCGGGAAGTACTTTTCCGGCACGGCGTCCGGCGTGTTTTCGTCGACATCACCGACCAAGCAGATCGGGGTTCCGTTCACGGTCTTGACGGTGACCGGGAGACACGGCACGAGCTTCTTTTCGAGCGTCTTGGCGATCTGGTCGAGTGCGGCGGGATAGTTCGCGGTGTCACAGACATCGAGCTGCGGTGCATTGGCGTTGCCGTCTTTGTCGACTCCAAACATCGTGGCGAGCTGGGACAGCCGGAACTGTGGCTGGCCAACGACGAGCGGATTGATGGCGCTGCGGCAGGCCGGATCGCGCTTGAGGTCGGATGTGTTCGGTCCCCCCACGATCCCAACCGTACCGCCTTTGGCGACATCGATGTTCGGCTTGGTCCAGATGCCGCTGACCAGCAGCTTGTCTGCTTTGCGGACCTTGAGGAGCGCGTCGTAGTACGTCTTCACCGGCTCGAGGAAGCTGTCGGGTCTCTCCACGCAGCCGGTCTTGCCGCCTGGCGTTGTCATCGGCTCGTTGCACTGGATCGACCGCATCAAGCAGCGCTGATCGACCTTGTAGCAGTCATACGAGTCGGGCTGGCCGGGGTTGCAGTTGCGATAGTTCGGGTTTAGCTCCGTCCGCCTTGACGGCTTCGCAGAGCAGTCGTCTTCATCGGTGATGAAGATGACTGCGAGCGTCGAGCCCGGACGCAGGAAGTTCTGATTTGCGGTCGAGGCGTTGGTATCGATCGCTCGGCGAACCGCTTCGAGCTGACCCTCGACACCACAGCCCGCGTCGCCGACCAGTGCCATGCACTTGAATGCATTCGATGGACCGTAGTCGATCATCGCGCCTGTCATCGGGTCGGGGCGAATGTCCTGCGGAATGTTGGTCTTGCCGTCGATCTTGGAAATGAACTTGCTGCCATCAGTGGGCCGGAAGCGGTTGTCCGGGCACAGGGTGACACACGCGCTGCGCGCATCGGGCGACACCGTGTTGCGCTTGTCGCAGGTGATGTCTTGCAGTCGTCCATCGTCGCCGCTAAACGTGTCGCAGGATGGCTCGGAGCCTCCGCCCCAGGTCGCGCCGTCGGACACCGTGGATCCGACATCCGACGTAACAATGCCAACATGGTAGTTCACACCGAACGATTCGATCTTCTTGATGAACTCTGGGATGTTCTTCCCAAGCGCCTCTTGCTTCGGCGACATCGACGGTGAGTTGTCGATCACGAACAGGATGTCGACGTCCTTCTTCAGCCGAAAGTCATTCGAAGTTCCGGCGATGAGGCCGTAGCACTTTTGGACCGCCTCGAGCCGCGTCTTGTTGTCGGCGTTCGTCGGAATCGGACAAGGGCTGCCAACCTGTGGCGCGGTGCACGCGCCGAGCGACAGGGCAAGCAGGGCCCCGGACAGCGTACGCGTGAGAAGTGGACGGCTCATTGATTCCTCCCTGTGTTCTGTATGCAGGCGGGCCGGTGATCGCTTGGCGCGCGACGCAACCGTCTTCCCCCTGACTGGCTCCCTGCACCACGCGTGCCGGAGCAAGTTTGTTTTTAACCGATCTTTAGCATACTTGCGAGATTTGCAATTCAAAGCACGAAAAAAATTTGATGCAACGGTCTGCTCAATCCCAGATGGTCAACCCGATCGGTCTGGTTTGGCCTGCTGCTTCCCTGGCCCGGTTTGCTTACCAACCTTTCAAATCATTCGATGAAACCAATCTCGTGCCATTCATCAGGACGCGAATTCACCGGCCACCTGGTTATCGGTCGAGCCAAACCGGCGCGCAATACCCTTTGTTAGTTGCATGTAACATGCCAAACAAAAAACAAGAAAAACTTCGAAAAAACTTCCGCCTGGGTGGTGCGTTCAACGCAACATGACCCGCGTTCTTACATGTCCGCCCGCACTTGTGGGCTATCCGGGCACTCAGTCCGGACCGCGACCGAGGCCGCCTGTCCCTGTGAAAGACAGTCCCTAAGCCCGCAGTGGCCCTCATGACGGTGCTAGGATTGGGCCGAAATGAGGCCTTATCTGCCGATCTGGGGGTCGGCCCTCTGCTCTCGCCTTCGACTTGATTTCGTCGTCGCAGGGACGTGGATGCTGCTTCCATTGGATCCCTCCGTTGCTCATGGTGAAGGCAAGTTCGAGGCCGTGGTCACCGCTGAAGATCCGGTTCTTCGGCAAGAGATCAGCAAGCAGACGCTGCACACCGAAGAGCTTCGCAAAATGCCTGGGACGCTCGGCGATCCGCTGCGTGCGATCGAGAACCTTCCGGGGGCGGCTCGCCCTCCGCTCAATACCGGACTGTTTATCATTGAAGGTGCCCGCCCGTCGGATTCGCGCGTGTATCTGGCCGCCGCCGAGGTGCCGCAGCTCTACCACTATGGTGGTTTCACGTCGGTCGTACCCGCGGACTTTTTGTCGTCAGTAAGTTATCTTCCGCACAACTTTGGGGTGCGTTACGGGCGTGCCACCGCGGGGACGATCGATGTCGAGCTGCGGGCAGGCAAAAAAGATCGCTGGCATGCCGCACTCGACGTAAATCCGATCCATATCGGGGTGGAAGTGGAAGGTCCACTGCCACCGAAAAACGCGCTGACAAAAGAGCCAAGTGGTTCGATTCTGCTGGGGCTGCGGCGCAGCTACATCGATGCAGGTTTGGCGCTGGCCGGGGCGGTGCTTGGCGATCCGCCGGGACTTCGCTTCACCAATGCGCCGGTCTATTGGGACTATCAAGCGGTACTCAAGTACGCGCTCGCGGGAGGGACGCTGCGCGTGATGGTCCTGGGGGCGGATGATCAGATCTCTCTCAAGTTTGCGCGGCCACAGGATGTGGATCCGTCGGTGAACGGGACTTTCGCAACCCACATCATGTTTCACCGCTTGCAACTCCGCTATCAAAGGCGATTTGCCGGTTTTGACATGCTGTTTCAGAGCACGACTGGCTACACCGAGACAGATCTGGCCCTAGGCCGCACCGTTTCAATGTCGGTGAAGACGCTTGGCAATGACTTTCGCATCGAAGCGGTGCGCGAGCTGTCTCCAAAGTTTCGGCTGCTGCTTGGTACCGACGTACAGACTTCGTATGCGTGGCTTGACGCGGCCGTGCCCGCTCCGGTCCGTGAAGGGGAGTTCCAGAAACCGCCGGGATCTCTGTCCCAAGTCGTCGCCCGCGATGAAGCGTACTTTGCAAACCCGGCGCTGTATGCGGAGCTTTTTGCACAGCTTCATCCGCGACTGTCGCTCGTGACCGGAGTTCGGCTGGACTACTTCGGCTACTTGCATCGCCATTCGATCGATCCGCGCCTGACCGGGAAGCTCGCTGTTACACCACTGACAACGGTGAAGTGGGGATTGGGACTCTATTCCCAGGATCCAGCAGTGCAGGACTACTTTTCGTCGTTTGGGAATCGCGAACTCCGACTCGAACGTGCAGCGCATGTGTCCCTTGCGGTTGAGCAGGCCATTTGGAAGGGACTCATCCTTGAGCTGACAGGACTTTACAAATATCTGTGGGATTTTGCCGGGACTTCGACGCTGTCTCGTCGTTTTGGGAGCGGTGAAAGTCCACTCGATCTACGTCCCGAACGGACGGCCTCCCAAGTTCATGGACGCATCTATGGCGGCACACTCCTACTGCGGCAGAGCCTTTCCAAGTACTTCTTTGGCTGGCTCAGCTATTCGCTCCTGCGGAGCGAGCGTGCAGACTGTCCACAGTGCGCCTATCGCCTGTTCGACTTCGACCAGACGCACATTTTGATCCTCGCGGCCCACGCATACCTGCCGTACAAGTTCGAGATCGGCCTGCGGTTTCGCTACATCAGTGGGATTCCACAGACTCCGGTACGTGGTGGATTCTTCGACAGTGATACGGACCTGTATCAGCCGGTTCCAGCGTCGGAACGAAACACGGAAAGACTGGCCCCCTTTCACCAGCTCGATCTGCGGATTGATCGGACCTTTGTGACCAAGCGGATGACCTTCAAGCTGTATCTGGACATCTCCAACGTCTACAACAATCCGGCGCAGGAACAGCTTGTGTATTCCTACGACTATTCCCAGCGCGCAGCCATCACCGGCCTTCCGATCCTTCCTTCTATTGGTGTGAGAGGCGAACTGTAGTCGCAACGTGGGCTGGGGGCGAAGTCCCCAGATCGGGAAAGAGATCGGGAAGAAAACTCCCATCTTGTGTCCCTGGCTGATGCTTTGCGATGAGTGTTTGAAAAGAAGCCCGTTCGCAAAACCAAGGAGGAGACAGGATGCGTAGTTCGCCACCAGAAGCCCGTTTCTCGCGAGTTCTGCCGTCGATTTCACGTCGCGTCACAGGAGCTCTGCTCGCCACATCACTGCTATTTTCTTTTCAGCAGAGTGCGTCGGCTCTTCCCGTTGGGAATCCGGTCGAAGCCGCTGAGCAAGAAGAAAACCTTCCCACCTGGGAGGAGATCGATGCGGCAGCAGTGGATTTTACGGCGATCATCGCGCTGTCAAACTGCTCTGGATCGCTCGTGCGCTTCACGACGTCAAAGCCCGATGACTATGCGCTGGTGCTGACCAACGGACACTGCCTGAGCGGTTTTGTCGCCGCGGGCAATGCCGTCGTCGATCAGGCTTCAAGCCGTACGTTTACGCTGCTCGACTCGAGCGCACGATCGCTTGCCACACTCCGCGCGCAGCGAATGATCTATGCCACGATGACGGGATCCGACTTCGCGATCTACAAGCTGACCCAGACTTATGCGCAGCTGTCATCGCGCTACCGCGTGGCGCCGCATACCATCAACTCTCGTCGATCGAGCGAAGGTACTCCGGTTCGAATCGTGTCCGGATACTGGCGCAAGATCTACTCCTGCTCGATCGACTACTTTGTTCCCGAGCTGCGCGAAGCGACCTGGACGTTCCGTGACTCGATTCGCTTCAAGCAGCCTGGCTGCGAGACCATCGGTGGAACCTCTGGATCGCCGATCTTCGATGCAGAGACGCGAGCTGTCATTGGCATCAACAACACCGGAAATGAGAGCGGCGCTTCCTGCACGATGAACAATCCGTGCGAAGTAGATGCCAGCGGAAAGATCACAGCGACGAAAGGCGCGGCCTATGGCCAGCAGCTCTATCAGATCTACGCCTGCCTTGATGCCAGCAACAACATCGACCTAAACCGAGCTGGTTGCACGCTGCAAAAACCGAAGTGATCGCCAGAAAGGAGGACTCCTTTTCCAGGTTAGGAGTCTTCTTTTGGCACGCTCCCTTGTCGGCCCGGTTCCCCGGGTCGATGACTACGCAGCCGCTCGGTAATCCGCGCGTAGGTCAGCTCCATGAGGACGGACATCGCCGAAGAGAGCATGTCCGGCTCGCTTGCCGCATCAAATAGCACCGCCAATCGGCCCGGCTGTTGGGTTGAGTCCCATGCGATTCGTGCGCTGTCGAAGTGGATCTTGAGTGCTTCTTGGACGTCGGAAGCGGCAAGGAAACGAATCAGCTCGCGGTACTGTGGAAGCTCCCGGTCATCCATTCTGAGTTCGATGCCGATTCGGCTGTCTTGCTCGGGATGGATGAGAAATTCGTAGCGGACAGAAATCGGCCATCCACGAGGGTAGATTGAGAGGGAATTCCCTCGGTGTTTGATGTTCTCGATCGGAACAGCAGCTGGACCTTGGTGGGCAAACTGAACTGCGAGTTCGAGAAGATTCGCCTGCGCCTGTTGTTGCTGTCCTTGTGCGATCAGTGTCGGCACCACAATGTCATTGTCGTCACCAGCGGTAAAGCGCTTGAGGGTCAGAACCGCGAACTGGATCTTGACGTTCTGGCAAAGGTAGCGACAAATCCGCTGCAGCTGGGCCGGGGCGCGATCGAGCACCATCACCATTCCGACACGACCCGCCGCAAGGTGTTCGCTCACTTGCTGCCACAGCGCAGTGTAACGATCGATGTCGCCTCTGCTGATCGTGCGCAGTGCTTCTTCCAGTTTTCCACCGAGTGCCGCGCTAAGGTTTTCGATCCGAAACTGTGACAAAGACGAGACATGATCCAGAAGCTGTCCGAGGACCTCACGGGTGGACCCGAGGTTTCGCGAAAGGAGTGCTTCGCAGATCAGGAGTCGTCCATCACTGTCGAGGTAAAGACCTGCGACTCGTTCATCGCCTGGCAATCGGAACGATGATGCAAGCAGATGGATCGGCGTTCCCATTACCTGCTGAATCAGGAGCGGCGCTGCGGTGAGATCACGCTCGAGATCCTTTTCTTTTTCGTAGCGATGTTCTTGCAGCAGAGAGACCTGGGGCTGTGTACCCCGCTGAATCCGCACGATGTGCATCGCACCAAGGTACTCGGTCCGCACGCGGCTTTTGTAACCGACAGAATTTCGCTGTGTCTTCGCGTACTTGCGCAAGCCGCTTTCTTGCAATCCGCGTGGGTCCTATCCTCGTAGGCGGTGGCCGCAGATAGTTCGAGTCACGGCTGT